>JAYSWW010000349.1:0-3542 GCA_043717805.1 Ferruginibacter sp. | reverse complement strand
CAATCAATAAAAAATAAATGTATAATATTTTTTGTTTAAATGCTAATATTATCAGTTGTAAATCTTGTATCGTAGTAAATCCCTGGCTAGGCGAATTTCCTGACCTATTTAAAAATGGCTTGAAGTGGCATAAACCGAAAAGCCCGGAAGAATTCCCGGGCTGATGTTGTCATTGTTTCAAATTAAAAACTAAAACCTATACCGATCCTGACTGCCCGGTTATAAGCAGTGAAGTTTTCGCCGGCATCTACTTTTGACAGTCCATGATCATAGGAAGCTGACAGGTTAATGCCATTTTTAAAATTGTACCCGATACCTCCAGTTAAGCCGGCATCCCACTTGTTGAATTGAGATGTTGCCGGTATTTTAGTGCTTAATATATTAAAACCCAGGGCTCCTGCTGAAGCACGCAGATCGGCATTTAACAGGTAAGATATCTGTGGGCCGGCAAAAATATTGAATCCGCCGATATTCGCTTTCAGCAAAACAGGCATTTCAATATAATTCATTTGTAACTGTGCTTTTGCGTTTACCCCAAGAATGTCTACGCCTTTCACTTTCAGGGAACCTTTCAACTGGTATCCTTTCTGTGTATAATTTAGGCCATGCTCAAACGTTAGATATTTGTGCAACGGTATGCTGACAAATGTTCCTGTGTAAAAACCTGTCCGCCTGCCGGTTGAGAAATAATCCGGCGCAAGTTCTACCAGGCTGTTGAGGCTTTGAACGGCATCACCCCGCATATCCGCAGAAGACACACCTGCCCGAAAGCCATAGGAAATTTTAAATTGTGCAAAACTCTGTGTTGAAATGGTCATAACAAGGATAAGTAGCATTTTATTTTTCATATCATGTTGGCAACGGATTTAACAGCCGTTGTGCAGTATGAGAAAGAAAAATTTGCAGAAGGATTAATTGGGGATAGATAAGTTTTTGTTAAAGGAAAAAATGCTGATCATTAATTTTTTATCAATAATATTGTATTCCAATCTGCATTTATGAAAAGAAAAACAATCCTGGCATCATCATTTGTTATTTTGATAACAGCATTTTTCATATCAATTCCATCCTGTAAAAGTATTGGCAGGGCTGCTGCAAAATACTGGACCAACAGGCAGATCAGGGAATTTGTAGGTAAATGTGAAGACAAATCTGCTTTCATTCTTGGTAATGAAAATGCAAAAAAATACTGCGATTGTGCAGTGGATGTTGTTGCAGAAAAATACCGGAATTATGAAGACATCAAAAAGATATCATTGGCAGAAGTGCTTAAGATCGCCAATAACTGCAAATAAAAAAATATTATTTCTTTTTTTCAATCAGGTCCCAGAGATTGCCATACAGGTCTTTAAAAACCGCTACTGTTCCATATTCTTCTGTGGAGGGTTCCCTTACAAATTCAATCCCCTTTTTTAGCATGCTTTTATGATCTCTCCAAAAGTCATCTGTAACCAAAAATAAAAAAACACGGCCCCCGGTTTGGTTGCCTACCATGCTTTGTTGTTCTTCATTAGAAGGCTTTGCAAGCAATAAAGAAAAAGAATCTGAACCTTTCGGGGATATCGTCACCCATCGTTTTGTATCACTTAACCAGCTGTCTTCGGTAAGAATGAATGACATTTTTTCTGTATAGTATTTTATGGCTTCATCGTAATCATTTACAAGCAAAGTGACATGGGCAATTTGATGTTCCATATATTTATAATAATTTATAAAATGAAATACTGATTAAATTTATGGGCAATGTAAATAAAATTCATACAAATAGTGATAGTATGAAAACGATTTTGTTTATTTGATGTATCAATATGAAGAAAATAGCCATGATACCTGCAAGATTTGCAGCTACCCGTTTCCCGGCAAAGCTTATGCAGCAGTTGGGCAAAAAAACAGTTATAAGACACACTTTTGATAATACCGTGGCAACCGGGTTGTTTGATGACGTTTATGTTGTTACAGACAGCGAAGTTATTTACAGCGAAATTGTTAACAACGGCGGCAAGGCGATCATGAGTATCAGGCAACATGAAAGCGGCAGCGACCGGATTGCCGAAGCAATTACCGGGATGGATGTGGATATTGTTGTAAATGTTCAGGGTGATGAACCTTTTGTGCAAAGTTCACCACTTGAAAAATTATTACAGGTTTTTGATGATCCGGGTGTACAGGTAGCATCTCTTATGCAGGTATTAAAGGAAGAAAGTTTTATCAACGATCCCAATTATGTAAAAGTAGCAGTAGATGTGAATAACAATTCATTGATGTTTAGCCGCAGCCCCATACCCTATCACCGCGATAAAAATATTCCGGTTGTTTATTATGAACACATAGGTGTATATGCATTTCGCAAACAGGCATTGATGAATTTTACCAACTGGCCAATTACGTCGCTGGAAGCCGCAGAAAAAATAGAATGCCTCCGTTACCTGGAAAATGGTATCCTGCTCAAAATGGTAATTACTGAATACATGGGTATTGAAATAGATACGCCTGAAGACCTTCAACGGGCAACACTGTTATTGAATGCAGGAAAGTGATCTAATAATTAATTTAAAATAAATGTATGAGTCATAGAAATTTTAAGATGATCGGTTATGTTGTTTATGGACGCGGTTCCTTTAACCAGTTGGATGAGATCATAAAGCCTTACCGAAAAGAAAATGCACCGATGGTATTTTTAGTAGATCAATTTTTTTCCTCAGGATCCGGTGGAGATAGTAAAGGACTTGCCAGCAGGGTTCCGGCAAAAGCGAATGATAAGGTCATTTATGTTGATGTTACTTATGAACCAAAGACATCTTATGTTGACAGTCTTGCCAAACAATTAAAAGATGAGTTTGGAACAGTAAGCGGCATCGTTGGAATTGGAGGTGGTTCTGCCATGGACCTTGCCAAAGCAGTTTCTTTGATGATGACCAATCCCGGAAGCAGTGCAGATTACCAGGGATGGGACCTCGTTAAATTTCCGGGTGTTTATAAAGTTGGAATCCCTACCCTCAGTGGCACCGGTGCTGAAGTAAGCAGGACAACAGTGCTTACCGGTCCAACCAAAAAACTTGGTATGAATTCAGATTTTACTCCTTTTGATCAGATCGTATTAGACCCGGAATTAACTGCCAATGCACCGGCCAATCAGCGTTTTTACACCGGCATGGATTGTTATATACATTGTATAGAAAGCCTTACCGGAACATACTTAAATGAATTCAGCAAAAGTTACGGGGAAAAAGCGCTTGAATTGTGCAGGGAAGTTTTTGTAAATAAAGATCAATGGGATGATACATGTGATGATAAATTAATGATGGCTTCTTATGCAGGCGGGATGAGTATCGCCTACTCACAAGTGGGGGTAGCGCATGCTATAAGTTACGGGTTGAGTTATTTGCTGGGTACCAAACATGGCATCGGCAATTGCATCGTGTTTGATAAACTGGAGGAATATTACCCGGAAGGAGTAAAAGAATTCAAATTCATGGTCAAAAAAAATAACATTGAAATTCCCCAAAATATTTGTGCCGGGTTAACGGATGAACAATTCAATA
>JAYSWW010000348.1:0-3547 GCA_043717805.1 Ferruginibacter sp. | reverse complement strand
AGTTTGCAGCTTCATAATTTTGTGCGATAGACATGAAAGCCATAAGCGTGATTGCAAATGATAGAAATAATTTTTTCATAATTGAGGTTTTGATTTGGTTATATATTTTTAAACTTATCCCGAAAATGCTGATACAAGAATATTCAATTATTGTAACGGAAGAAAGCCCGGGTCTACAAACAGCAGGTCATGGTCAACAAATAACTCCCCTATGTAATTTGCAGGAAGGAAGTTTAACTATGGAGAGCGGTTAAATATTGATCCGGTACTTTCCAGGTTCTTAATAGACTGTTTCGGGTATTTGGTTTACCGAAAAGCAGATTCTGTTGACAGTAAATTGCAAATGAAAAGTTTTACCGACTTTTAAGCAATAATTACCAGGCATGAAACAAAAGGTGGATATGGAAAAGTTTAAGTTTTATGTAAAACTTGCGGCAGCTTTTTTTATTTTGAATGTCATTGGCAGTATAATTGTCAATTCGGAAACCTTTCCAAAAAGAGTGGTGAACCACTTCTGGTTAATCCTATTGTTGTTGCCTCTTAATTTTATACTTTTTGAATTTACCATACCATTTATAAAACTAAGCTGGAAAAGGATTCTTGCGGGGTTGCTGTTTATTTGGATACATATGATGTTTTATTCTTTTGGCCTTTATGGCTGGAGGAATCTGGGGATACAACTGCATATTTATTTTGACTTAAATGCTTTTGAACCCAAATACAGCGGAGAAAGTTTTTTCATGGGTTACAGCGTTGCTTCTGTTTTCTTTTTTGGCATTGTGAGGCATGTTTATAATTACATCACATTAAAAAATGCTGCAAAACAGTTGCAGATTGAAAAGCAACAGGCAGAGTTGAATTATCTCAAATCACAGACCAATCCGCATTTTTTATTCAACACCTTAAATAATATTTATTCGCTGGCAAGAGATAAGAGTGACCTGGCGCCGGAATCCATATTGCGGCTTTCAAAAATATTGCGGTATATGTTGTATGAAACAGGTGGAACTTTTATTGCCATTGAACAGGAGCTGAAAATCATTGAAGATTATATTGCACTGGAGGCATTGCGTTACGATGATTCTCTGCGGATTAATTTTAACTACGATGTAGAAGATATGAAGCAGGCAGTTCCTCCGTTGTTGCTGGTGCCTCTCGTGGAGAATGCTTTTAAGCATGGTGTATCTGAAAGCAGGAATCAACCCTTTGTGGAAATTCATCTTTCCATAAAAAACAGGCAACTTATTTTTGTGGTAAAAAATTCAAGCGAAAAATATCCTGAAGAAACAAATGTAAAAGAAAATATAGGATTGTCTAACCTGAGAAGACAACTGGTATTACAGTTTAAAGAGTTCAGTCTTACGGCTGAGCAGGGCGATTCAATATTTACTACAAGTTTAAATATAAACCTTGCAACTCATGTCTAAAATTAACTGTATTGTTATAGAAGATGAACCACTGGCAACAAAGGTATTATCAGATTATATTCTGCAGATCCCTTTCCTTCATTTGCAGGGCGCATTTAAAGATGCTATCCTTGCTACTGAATTTCTCAGAGAACATACAACGGACCTTATTTTTTTAGACATTCATCTACCTAAATTAAAAGGACTTTCGTTTTTAAAAACAATCGTTCATCCTCCGGCTGTAATTATTACTACGGCTTATCATCAGTATGCAGTAGAAGGATTTAATTTAAATGCAACTGATTACCTGCTTAAGCCATTTGAGTTCGAACGATTTATGATAGCTGTTAATAAAGTAAAGAAAGCCCAGGGACAATCAAATCAGACAGACGATACAACAGAGACAAAAGATTTTATATTTCTGAATGCGGAAAGAAAGCGAATAAAAATTATTTTTTCCGATATTGTTTATATAGAAAGTCAGCGGGAGTATATAAAAATTGTTACCACCAAACAGGAATACCTATCTAAAATGAGTACACAGGAAATAGAGTCATTGTTACCTACAGCTCTTTTTAAACGCATTCATCGTTCTTTTATCATTGCCATCAACAAAATAGATTCTTATACATCCGATATGATGGAAGTGAACGGGATATCCATTCCAATAGGCAGAGGATATAAAGATGTTTTAAATCAATTGTGATTTTTGTCTTTACCTTATAAAAATAAAAAAGTATATTTAAATCATTAAATACTTTCTAAGAGAAAATTCACTATGTTTTGACAACATACTAAGTTGCACAAAGTAAAAAACCATCTATTGACAATATGGGCATTCAGTCCCTGAAAAACGAGATCCGTGATATTGAAAAGAATGCTGAGGCCTATCAAACATCTGAACAACTGGAATCACTCATTTCCACAGTAGAAAAAGTGATCATGGAAGTCGTAAATAAATTAACAGTACCTATAAACCAACAATGAAAATGAAAACTGAAAAAACAGCATTTGATAAAGCTGCAGAATTATTAAAAAGCATTAAACTGAATATTGTAAAAGAGGACAGGAACCGCCCCTGGGGTGGTTTTTATGTAATTGATGAAAAGCAGACAGCTCAGTTTGCCAAATATTTTTTTCCGGATGAAGATTTTGAAAACCTTAAACTCTCAGAAAAGCTCAGTCCAAAAATACTCATGGTTGCTCCGAAAAAACGCCTGAGCTGGCAATACCATCACCGCAGGGCAGAGATTTGGCGTTGTATTGATGGAGAAGTTGCGGTTGCCACCAGTTTAACAGATCATGAAGGCCATCAGCAAATATTAAAAATTGGTGATAAGATCAAACTGCAGCAAGGCGAACGCCACCGGTTGATCGGACTAGATGGCTGGGGAATGATTGCAGAGATATGGCAACATACAGATGCCAAAAATCCTTCTGATGAAGATGATATTGTAAGATTACAGGACGACTTTGGCAGGTAGTTTTAGTTCAATATTAAATAATTATTAAAAAGTTTGCATCTTTATAATTCCCATTGCTACTAACTTTTACAGGCTAATGTATTACAAACAACCTTTAGATGGACTACGGAAGATTGATACAACATTTTAATCTATTTTCTTTTCATAAAAAGCAGCTGAGCCGTAACAAATGCTGCTACTATTTGTATCAATCCCATTGTAATAAACAACGCATGAAATGAAATAAAGTGGGTGATCAATCCGCCAATTCCAAAAGCTACACCTGTAACAATTTGCGATTGCCCGGTGGAAAGACCCCAGGCATAAGAATCAAGGTTCTCATCCAGGTTTTTAGCATAAAGTGCATCCCATGCAGGTGTACCAATTGCCTCAGCTATTCCCAATCCTGCCTGAACCAGGAACAAAGAAAATGGTGAGTCAACTAAAATATATCCAAAAGTAAATATGGCATTCAATGCATATCCAAAAATCATCACTTTCTCCTTATAATCCTTATTGTTTAAAAGTTTACCAACAATAATATAAAACAGCCCGGTTATAACTAAATAGGTTGCCCATGCGCAGGTAATATCCAGAATATCTCCGCCAACTTTTTCGACAAATACAGCAAATAAAGGCCCCATCATTCCTTCTCCAAAGTACCAGATATTAGCCCCC
>JAYSWW010000347.1:0-3548 GCA_043717805.1 Ferruginibacter sp. | reverse complement strand
GATTTAAATGGCTTGCTTTTTTATAATTGAACCTGGCCTGGGCATAATTTTCAAGTTTATCATGGCAATGACCGATGGCTTCATATATAACAGCTTCGGGCATGGCCAGTTCAAGAACTTTTTCCAAAACTTCTATCGCTTCCCTGAATTTGCGTAATTTGATATAGGCATCGCCCATATTCCGGTAAGCAAAATCAAATTTCTCATCAATTGCAACAGCATATTGATAAGCATCTATTCCTTTTTCATATAATTTTATTCCCTGGTAAGCGGCTCCCAGGTTAAACCAGGCCAGTTCATTAAAGGGATATTCTTCAATGATCTGCTGGTGTAATTTTATACTTTCTTCATTACGCCCGGTATAATCTGTCCAGAAACAAATTTTATACAAAGCTTCTTCATTGGATGGATCTATCTCCAGTATGATCTTCAGGCAATCAAAGACCTTTTCAAAATTTTCATAATCATCGTAAACGTCGGCCAGTTCAAACAGAAGGTCAATTTTTTCCTCTCCTTCAAAATCATGAATGGCTTCTTCCAGGATGGCAGCAGCTTTTTCCTGCATATCCAGGGCGAGGTAAGCATCGGTTTTTAAAATATAAAGAGATGTGTCGGTTCTGTCAAATAATTCAGCCTGTTCGAGCACATACAAAGCTTCGTGGTAATTGCGCAGGGAAATAAGGAGATCAGCCTTCCGGATCAAAAGTGCCCCGGAATAAGGATATTGTTCTACTGCATAGTTTACAGCTTCCAGCGCCTGGGGAAATTGTTCTTTTTCATCATAATAATCTATGATCCTTTCAAATCCGTCTTCCTCAATAAAAGAGTGGCTTTTCCCATCCCTTAAATTGGAATATAGCTTAAGTAATTCTTTAAGTTCTTCGCGGTCTTGCCGGTATGGGTATTTACTCATTGGGTAATAGGTTATTGTAATATAGGGATATTTTGAATAATTACAATCTTTTTTATACTAAATACGTTTTTTTTTAAAATTTACAACTTTTTATATACTAAACTTGTTAAGTTTACGTTCCCAACTTATCCCCAAAAAAACAGTTTGATGAACGGTTGAAGAATATTGAAAAAAAAAGAATACATTTGTAACAATAAATTAAATGTAAAATGAGTAACATAGCCAAAAAAATACTGCTTCTGGGTATTCTTACAGGTACTATGCTCGTGTCTTTTGCTGATAGGGGTATCGGTAAGAAATCTAAAACAAAGGTGATCCTCAATATCAATACCAATAATGCAATTAAAAATTCAATTTCATTTAATTTAAAAGCTGGGCTGAAATACAAAGGAAGTTTATTGTCCAATTCACAACAACAAAGCAATTCAATTTCAGCTACAGAACTGGTAACTTATCAAAAAGGAAACAGTATTTATATCATTCCTTACAAACAAAAAATAATTGTGCCTGAAATCAAACAGGGTTATACAGGACTTAAACTTATTATAAAAACAAATTAAACCGCTTCTGCGGTTTTTTTTAGCTTCGGAGCTTTCTCTTACCCTTTCTTCAGTTGCTGATTCTCATCGTAGGTCATAACCCTGTAACCCGATTTTGGTATATCAAATTTACTATCAGGAATATTTTCATACCCTATAGCAGTAAGCGTATATTTAAATTTAAGTTTGCCCGACTCCTGTTCATACTGAACCGGAATTCCCGGCAAATTTTTAAAGGCATTGTTGTATTCTTTATTTGAAGAATTGATGTCTCCGGTAAAATACACTACAAAATTCTTTCCACCATCCAGTATTGCAGTAGCTTTTTTGCATTTATATCCTGCTACTTCCTGTATTGTATTCTCAATACTGAATTTCATATTATGAAAATTCTGATTTTTTTGTAACCAGTTCTCCCTCGTTAATGTGATCATTAATTTTTGACCGCTGTATTCTTTTAAAATAGTTCCTTTGCCGGACCTGGAATCAAAGAGATTGGATTCTGTCCCTAAGGAATTCTTCATGTCAGCCCTGCTATCAGTCCCCTTGATATAAAGAGATAATGTGGCGCCATCCAATGGTTTGGATAAAGATGGTTTATCATTAACAGATTCTATAGAAATATTATAGCTCAGTGTTATTTCATTAACTGTTTTTTGAGCAAATGTATGACTCACAGAAAAGCTGCTTACAAGAGCAATCAAAAAAAGAGATCTCAGTATGTTCATTTTAATAAAAATTTATACCTAAAGATAATATAAACGCGTGCCAAATTTTGAATATTAACTTTAATGAAAAAACCTGCACTTTAATTATGCAGGTTTTTAAAAAATATTAACTATTTATTTTATTTACTTTTGGGTTTGTTTTTTAAATCCTGCAATTTTTTCTGGCTCACCTGCATAGCTTCCATCCGTTCCTGTAACTTGGATTTTTTGACAGGCTTTTTCCTGTTCTCACTGATCTGCGCCAGAATTTTGTCATGATCTATGATGTATTTCTGGATAACGATCTGAAGTATAAGTGTAATGCTATTTGATATTGTATAATACCAGGTTAATGCTGATGGAAGTTTATTAAATACCCCCAATAACAACACCGGGAAGATATAAGGCATGTACTTCATTACAGGGTTGCTGTTGTCCTGCATATTACTCATACTGTAAACCGAGATCAATAAACTGGTTATAACAGCAAATAATGTAAACAAGCTTATGTGATCGCCATAAAACGGAATATTGAAAGGTAATTTTGCAATGGAATCGTAAGCTGCAAGGTCCTGGGCCCATAAAAAATTCTTGCCCCTGAGGTCAATGTTAGACTGAAAGAAATAATACAACGACATGAATATCGGGATCTGCAGCAGAGCCGGTAAGCAGCCTCCCAAAGGGCTTACACCAGCACTTTTCCAAAGCTTCATTTGTTCCATGCTAAAAGCCTGCTGATCATCTTTGAATTTTAATTTCAACGCATCAACTTCCGGCTTCAATACTTTCATTTTGGCACCACTCAGGTAACTCTTGTATAAAATCGGTGAAGTTATTAAGCGGATCAATAAAGTCAGCAACAGGATTACAATTCCCATACTGGGAACATATTTTTGTATAAAATCAAATACCGGTAATAGAAAATATCGATTGATATATTTAACAAATGCAAAAACACCGCTTCCATAAGGCACCATGTTCTCCATATTATTGTTGTACTTCTTTAAAATATTGTAGTCACTAGGACCATAGTAAAACTGGAGCGGAACCAGTGCTTTATCGCCGGCAGTCAATTTGACCTGGGCATTGGTAGTTGCCTTTGCAATATAATGGCTGTTGGTATCCGCCGGAACTGTCCACAACACTTTTGTATTTGTAAAAGTATTTTTTGCAACAAGGGCTGTGGCAAAAAACTGTTGCTTTACGCTGATCCATTCAACCGGCTTACTGAAATCTTTTTCACCACCGTTTGCAATATATTCAAAATCATAGTCGCCATTTTTAACATAAGATATATGCGTTTGTGTTTTTTCATACTCAAAATCCTTTTCAATTTGTTCTGCTTCCGACTGCCATAAAAAATTGATCGTATTTTGAGAAAACAATGTA
>JAYSWW010000346.1:0-9149 GCA_043717805.1 Ferruginibacter sp. | reverse complement strand
CAACTTTTCACCCGGCTTCCATCTGCATATACTTCCATCAATGATTGCATACTGTCTTTCAGTGTGCCTGAAGCCTCATCAAAAAACAGGTCTTTATTCTTTTTGGAAGCTTTATTGTCAACCGATCTTTTTAGCTGCGACCTGATTGTTTCAATTTCATCAAAAAAAATATTTGTATTTTTTTCATACCATTCATTCTCAGCTTCAATACTTTTTAACAGGTCTTCATATTCCAACAATATGCTGTTAAATTCCTTTACGTTTTCAAGTGTGTGCCTCCTGGGTATCCTGTTGAATAACAGGTTGAGCATGTTGCTGGTTGAATTCATTGCCATTGATATGTTGTGAACAAATATACGTTAATGCTTTAGTAAGCGGCTTGTGAAAGAAATATCAATTTTTTAAATAAATCGGGCAGCCTGAATTCTTTTACAGGATACCGGATGGCCATCTCAAAATTTACAAATGATCCCCTTAAAAGTTTGAACCCGATATAGACGGAACCACTTTTCAACTATGAATTATGACTGTAAATTATTATTTTAGCAAAAACAATTATTTTGAATAACTGCTTGAATTGCGGTCATCCAATAGATGGTCACTATTGTTCCAATTGCGGGCAAAAGGCAACCGTAAAAAGATTAACAGCTTTTATTTTGTTTGAAGATATTCTGCACTTTTTCACACACCTGGAAAAGGGATTTTTCTTTACCATATGGAATTTTCTTAAAAAGCCGGGCATCAGTTCATTGAACTATCTCAAGGGGAAGCGGAAAAGATACCAAAGCCCGGTTAGTTATTTTTTAATCTGTACCGGTTTATACATCCTTGTTCACAATCTGATCATCAATCATTTTCATTACCGGTTATCAGATGAAAATTTTGCCCAATTGAATGTTCGGGAACAGGCAAACGCATTGCTGCGTGAGCATTTTACTGTAATCATCATTCCCCTGTTGCTGATAAGTGCAGTGCTGATCTATGTAATATTATCAAGGCCAAGATATAATTTTATTGAAGTATTAACCCTTTGCCTGTATGGTGGAGGAACCTTTTTCGCGATGCTATTTTTAAGTGATATTGTTCTTGGAATTGTATTCAGGATGAATACGATCACTACATATATATTTTTATGGCAGACCATTCTTTCAACGGCCTATAATACCTGGTATTATTATGATTTTTATAAAAATGACCATTTACATTTCTTCTGGTTAAGATTGGTCAGTGTTGCAGTATTGGTTTCATTAATTGGCTGGGCGATTTTGGAATTCCTTCCAGTGGCATGGATCTATATTACTGGATAGAACCAATATCGATTGCTTACTTCAATGAAGAAAGCAATCAACCCTTTCACGGCTTCGTTTGCTTCACTTATTTGCAATTACATGTACTCAGCCCGGATAGATCTTTTCTCAGACCCGTTTTTCAAAAGAAAGCTAAACAGCGCCATATATTATTCATCTGATTAACAATCCCGGTTCATTAAAAAACGAACAGGGATTGTTATTTCACCAGTGTTGTAAAATTCTGAAATTAATCAAAGATTTAAAATAACATACTCCAGGATATTTCTGATATCAGCTCCTATATGTCCGTTTGGCTCATTGTGGAAAGTCGTAAAATAAATCCTGCCTGCTGCATTTACATTGTCACATATTCCGCTGGTAGCACCACCCGACAGCAATGCCGGTACTTCACTGGCTTTTACACTTAAAGTTATATGCTGGCCACCGGTTCCTGTTATACAAACCAAACCATATCCGTTGTTTGCTGCACTGCCTACCCTGAAAGTTCCCTTAAGCGGATAGCTATACTGGTTTGTTCTTATAAGCAATGGATTCCCGCCCGGGTCTGTCACCATTGTTTCCCAGAAGTTTGCATCCAGGTAATTGATCTTTTCCCAACTGGTTAAATTATAAACGATCTCATGAATGCTTGTTTGATTCAAATATGCCTGCAATGAAGTTGAAACGATCAGAGCATTTAATACAGAACTGCTTACACCTGTTTTTCTTACACAAAGCAAACTGTCGGCAATAAAACCACCTGCCCTTTCTATATTACATGGGTTGGTTGAACTTAAATGCTTCCCAACCAGGCATCGTACAGCCCAATCAGAAACATACAGGCTTCCGCCGTTGGCTACATAATTAGCCAGGTTGCTATCAACTGCATTTGTTACTATCGGCATATTACTTTCTGATGTACAGTTAATAAAAACTGCGTCATAGGGTGTGATGCTTGATATGGTATTCAATGAATTCCACGTAAGTGCTGTGGCTGTATATCCCATTGAGTCTATCAAAATATTTTCTATCTTATCAAAAGTGCCGGCAATATAAGCCAGCGTTGCTACCTGGTTTAAAGTGATCGACTGGCTGGAAATTTCAGTTGTTTGCCCTTCTATTACAACAACATCCATTTCAGTTCTGAACATGGAGCCGTCACCCGTCTGAATGGTAAGGTGCCTGTTACCAGCCGGGGCTTCCAAAATAAAAGAGCCGTTTGCATCAGAATGAGTAATGTACAATTGTTCGCCATTGTAAATGAATACCGTGGCAACTTTAATTGCTGTAGTATGGTTGGCAGCCACTATTTTCCCTGTTATCGTTCCCAAAGCAATGGGTTCTGTTACAGTATCTTTTTTACAGGAAATAAACAGCGTCAATGACAATGTAACATAAAATAATGTGATCAACGTTTTCTTCACAATGATGGTTTTATTGGTTAATAGAATTTGAGAGATCATTCTACATGAATTAAAGATAATATTTGTATTTGTAAAACCCTTTTTTGATATACATTAAATCATTTAATGCTTAAACTCTCTTTTTTACACAGATACCGGCATTGTTCCATTTTGCTGCCTGAGGCTGGAAAAATTCTGATAATAAAAAAACCGACCTTCATAAACCAATATCCTGAACTTAGGCAGAGATCAGGGTTGTATTTTTTTAGTAACAAACTTCAGATTAATTTTATCCATGTTTGAGCTAAGCTGGTATGAATGATCAAGGAGAAAGAAAAAAGTCTGGCCAAAGTATCAGCATTAAATCAGCGATGTTGGTTTATTCACAAAAAGCAATTTCTTCTAAAAATGTAAAGCAGTAAATGCTGCGAATGAAGTTAATATCTTATTTTAAATTAAAGAAAGTGTTTTAAAAATGATTAAATGAAAAGAATTTTGTTAACTGCTTTGGGAATGTTTGGATTGTTACAATTGAATGCTCAAAAAAGTTCAGATAGTACAGGTTTTAAAAGCCGGAAATTGAAAATTGAAGAAATAAACCTGGTATCAAGTTATTATGCACAGGATGGAAATCTATCGGCCATAACAGGCGGTATTGGTACAGAAAAGCTAAGTAACATATCCAATGTCATTGATGTTAAACTTGTAAAATATGATAAGAAATTGCGAAAGCATATCATAAATACTGAAATGGGTGTTGATTATTACACATCGGCGTCTTCAGATATGATTGATCTGAAAGCAAATTCTTCAGCATCACATGCTGATGCACGTTTCTATCCTTCTGTAAGCTGGAACCTTGAAAATGAAAACAAAAGAAAAAGCTTTGCATTGGGTGTATCTTCTTCTGTTGAAAGTGATTATTTGTCATTTGGATTGAATGTAGGGTTTACTAAAAAAAACCGGAACAGGAGCGGAGAATTTACAGCAAAATTGCAGGCATATTTTGACCGGCTTAAATTGGTGGACCCAATAGAATTGAGAGCTATTAGTAATGGCCGTTATGCAGACTATTTTCATGCAGCCAGGAATAGTTTTACTCTTTCCGTTTCATGGTCACAGGTGATAAATGAACGCTTGCAGGTCATGTTCCTTGCCGATTTAGCAGACCAGCATGGTTATTTAAGTCTTCCTTTTCACCGGGTATACCTGGTTGATTCAACCATTCGTCAGGAAAAGCTTCCCAACAATCGATTTAAAATACCTTTGGGATTCAGGGCTAATTATTTTTTAGGCGACAGGGTTATCATAAAAACCTATTATCGCTATTACATGGATGACTGGGGCATTCATTCTCATACGATCAACGTTGAATTACCTGTAAAGATAACTCCGTTCATTTCAGTAAGCCCTTTTTACAGGTTTTATGATCAAAAAGGAATTTCTTATTTTGCTACTTATAGGAAACATACGGCAACGGATCATTATTATAGCAGTAATTATGACCTTGCAAAATTCAACAGTACTTTCCTGGGAATGGGGATCCAGGTTAAGCCCATCAAAGGTGTTTTTGGAATACAAAGATTTAATATGCTGGAATTGCGCTATGGGCATTATACAAAAAACATTGGTATGAATGCGGATATTATTTCATTGAATGCAAGGTTTAATTAACAGGTTGCAGGAAATAATTTAAGCATCTGATAAATCATAACGAAGCAAAAAATTTGCTAATAACTTTTGACAACGAATGCTGAACGAAGCCCGCTGTTGTGCAAATGCCATCAAATTTTATTTGCTTGATATTATTCCACAAATCTATTTCGGATATTTTATTACCAGATTATTTACAGCAGGAATTGTTCGCAGGTGTCTATAGATCGCCCTGATATCAAAATCATCCATATTGGCATACATGGTCCATGGCATAATTGAATTATTTTTACCCGGATTCATTTTATAAGATTCAGAGTTTCGGTAGTTTTTAAATTTATCCAGGAACATTTCTTCAGTCCATTTTCCAATTCCGGTTGCACTGTCAGGAGTTATATTTGATGTTGTTACGGTGAAAGTCTCCATATTAAAAGTTCTTCCTCCAGCCATATATTTTGACATTATAAACTGGCCTTTATCCTGTGCTGTATGACAATCCATACAGGCTGCAGCGTTCATTACATAACCTCCGTAACTTACCATGTCAGACACATCCGGTTTATTATTAACGTCTGGGTTAGTGCTTTTTAAGGGCGGGTATGCCGCCGATACAGGGAAGAAAAGTTTTCTTTCCGGTATTTTATTGTTATTTGGATTAAGGGTTTTAATATAAGTAACAATGCTGTTAATATCCTCCCTGCATAAACCGTTAAAATGGGGATAGGGCATTAAAGGGAACAATGTATCGCCGTTTTTCCTGATCCCTCTTGTAACAGCCCTTGTGATCTCTTCATCAGACCATTTACCAATGCCATTGATCATATCCGGGGTGATATTCCTTGCATATAATATTCCCGGAATTTCCATCCTTTCATTGAATATTTCTCCACCCATACCTTCTGTTCCGGAAATTACCGGGCCCGAGAACTGCTTGTAATCACGCTGGCTGTGACAATCTATGCAAAGGGAAACATGATTGGCAAGATATTTTCCCCGTTCAATCATTTTACCAACAGAATCCACACCTGCATTGTTCGTTTTGCTGTCGGATGAATTGTTATTGCAGGAAATGGAAAAAGATAAAATTGAAAAAAAGATTATAACAAATACTGCTTGAAAAATGGGGAACTTTTTCATAAACAAAATTTTAAATTGAAGATTAATAAAATAGAAAGTTCTAAAATAAAATAAAATTCAATGGTATTGATCAAAGAGCAATCTGTGCGGATCAGGTTACCAATTAAATTAAATTGGTAATCAAACGCTGCTTAAAAATTTAAATAAAAAAAAGAATGAATGTCAATTGATTTTACAGCTATTTATTAACTTTATTGATATAGTCTTCATGTTCTTTCAAATGTTCTTCGGGTGGTATTTTTACAGAAAGCGGTCCATTACCGATTATTAAAAAATAAATCAGCAATAACAATATAATAATGGATAAAAACAATTCTGAATAAGGGCTGAATGCATCTTTGGTTGCATTGATGTTTACAAAAATAATGGCCCCGATCAAAACAGGAATTTGTATGAGGCATGCCGCACGGGTAAATAAACCAATCGTTAAGGACAACCCGCCAAGGATGTGTGCAAATGTTACGTAGTGGCCCAATAAAATGATCATGAAACCGCTGAAAGGAAAATTATTTTTCATCAGGCCGATAAGGCCACTGGTATTACGAAGAAAATCAACTCCTTTATAGCAAAGGAATATTCCCAGTGATATACGGATAATATCCAGCCATTTTGGGTGATGCCTGTCACCCCAATATTCAAATTTTTCGAGGAGATTCATAACGTATATTTTTAAGCTTAAAAGAACTCATATAAATATAATTCAATTAAAACTTAAAAGCAAGTGCTTTTTTAAAAAGCGAGTTTTATCTCTGTGATTAAAAGAACTATTTATGCAAATGATATTTATCAGGGATGTAAATGCTTTTGGAAAATTCATATTAAGGTATTAAGGTATTAAGGTATTAAGGTACTTTCTGCTGACAGAGTTTATACCCTCGGGTAAGTATATTAAGATTACCAGCAATCCTATTTCTTTAACCCCATTTAAATCCAGGTCCTTTTAGTCGCTGGGGGATCAAAATCATTTCTAATCTATCTTTTCAGCTATTAAAGCAATATTTACCTGTTCACAATCAAAAATATTTTCGAAATGGATAACTGAAAACCGTTTATTCAGTTTCTTGTATGATTATATCAAATTAAGTATACTATCCTAATTGGTAATTCGTTTAATTGGTATTTATTTTGTTCTGACTGGCGGAAAGCGTTGTGATTCAATTTTGTACTATATCTTTATACGGCAGGTTAGAATTGATTTTCAAAGTATGGAAAATCTTATAAATCAGACAATTTATTAAAAATATTTACAGAAGTTAGACAAACAGCATGCTTTTTAATACAATAAACTTTGCTTTATTCTTACCGGTTGTTTTCCTGTTATATTGGTTTGTAACCAATAGAAATTTGAAACTTCAGAATATACTGTTGCTGGTTTCAAGTTATTTTTTCTATGCCTGTTGGGATTACCGGTTTTTATTTTTACTGATATTTTCTACTTTATTGGATTATTTCACCGGAATTAAAATGGCTGAAGCTGCAACTCAGCATAAGAAAAAATTTTGGTTTTGGTTAAGTGTAATTGTAAACCTGGGTTTTCTGGGAATTTTCAAATACTACAATTTCTTTGCAGCTTCCTTTGCTGATGCTTTGTCAATGGTTGGTATTAAGACTAACTTCTGGACCTTACAGGTGATCTTACCAGTCGGTATCTCTTTCTATACATTTCATGGTTTGTCTTATGTAATAGATATTTATAAAAATAAGATCAAGCCGGAAAAAAATTACATCGATTATGCTGTTTTTGTTAGTTTTTTCCCTTTGCTTGTGGCAGGTCCGATTGAAAGAGCAACGCACCTGCTTCCTCAAATAAAGGGAAAAAGAATTTTTGATCAGCACAAAGCAATTGATGGATTGCGTCAGATTTTATGGGGACTTTTTAAAAAAGTTGTGATTGCGGATAATTGTGCCGAATATGCCAATATGATCTTTAATCATTCGGCAGATTATTCGGGTAGTACCCTGGTTTTAGGTGCTTTATTTTTTACTTTTCAAATTTATTGTGATTTTTCAGGTTATTCTGATATAGCACTGGGGACAGCCCGTCTTTTTGGAATTGACTTGTTGAGGAATTTTGCATTCCCCTATTTTTCAAGAGACATTGCGGAATTCTGGAGACGATGGCATATTTCACTTTCCTCCTGGTTCAGGGATTATTTATACATTCCATTAGGTGGAAGTAAAGGAGGAACATGGATGAAAGTTAGAAATACTTTTATAATTTTCCTGGTAAGTGGATTTTGGCATGGCGCAAACTGGACTTTTATTATTTGGGGATTGTTGAATGCTATTTATATTATGCCTTCAATCATATTCAGTACCAATAGGATCAACCTGGATATAGTAGCTCATCAGAGATACCTGCCTACCTTAAAAGAATTATTTGCAATCCTGCTCACATTTAGTTTAACAGTATTGGCCTGGATCTTCTTTCGTGCAGAAAATGTTGGACATGCGTTCAGTTACCTTTCAAAAATATTTTCAAATTCATTGTTTACCGTTCCGAAATTTGAAAAAATGGGAATGGGATTGTTTACCATGCTGGTTATTTTTTTATTTATGATCATTGAATGGATTGGCCGGGAACATCAATATGCCATTGCCCATATTGGGATCAGGTGGCCCAGGTTGTTCAGGTGGGCATTTTATTATTGTATTCTTATTGCTATTTTCGTTTTGGCAGGGTCCAATCACCAATTCATTTATTTTCAATTCTGAGAAATGAAAAAATTCTTAATAAAATTCTTGTTATTTATTTTACCACTGGTATTGATCGCTTACAGTGCAGATGTTTTCATAAGCAAACAGTTGAAAAAAAGCAATTCTTATACCGGCGGGGAATATACAACCTGGAATGCAATTTTAGATGGTAAAGTAAATGCTGATATTGTGATATACGGTAGTTCCAGGGCCTGGGAACACATCGATCCCAATATGATTGCCGACAGTTTTCATACATCTGTTTATAACCTGGGAATTGACGGACATACTTTCTGGTTGCAGTATTTGAGGCATACACAATTATTAAAATTCAATTCAAAACCAAAATTGATTATACATTCATTGGATATATTTACTTTAAATAAAGGGAAAGATCTTTACAATCCCGACCAGTTTTTGCCTTATATGCTTTTCAATAATGAAATTAAAAACGCAACTTTATGTTATAACGGGTATCAATACCTTGACTACGAAATTCCATTGCTCCGGTACTATGGAAAAACAGATGCTTTAAAAAATACGATCAAATTATATAAAGATCCATTGAGTGATACAGTGATAAGAATAAATGGTTTTCAGGGGAAGGAGCAAACCTGGAATACTGATTTTGAAAAAGTAAAAGAAAAAATGGATTTCTTTGATGCTAAATACGATTCTGCTTCCATTGGTCTTTTTGAAAGGTATTTGAATGAATGTAAATCAAATAATATAAAAGTGGTATTTGTATATACTCCTGAATACTTTGAAGGACGGAAATTTATTAAAAATAAAGATAAGCTTATGGCAATCTATACCATGTTCAGCAAAAAATTTGATATTCCTTTTCTAGATTATACCGATGACCCTATTTCATATCAAAAAAAATATTTTTACAATGTTCTCCATCTGAATAAGACCGGCGCTGAGTTATTCACAACTAAACTTATTGATACACTAAAAACTTTTTACC
>JAYSWW010000345.1:0-3628 GCA_043717805.1 Ferruginibacter sp. | reverse complement strand
TGAATTCATTGCCCGCACGCCTTGCCGGATCCCCGGTGCACATTTCTTCTTTTCCTAAAATGGCATATTTGATCCCAATCTTATCAAGGATGGTTACAAATGCTTTTGTGATCTTTTGTGCACGCTGATCAAAACTTCCGGCGCATCCAACCCAAAACAATATTTCCGGTTGTTCGCCTTTGGCTAAAAACTCTGCCATTGTAGGTACATGCATATTTTATAGATTTGTACAACAAAGTAAACAACATTTTATCATTGATGTTTGCAATCAGGCATTTAATTTAGAAATTTAACCCGCATATTTGAAGAATCTCTTTACTAAAATCAGCAACTGGGAGGCATGGCCATTTAAATTATTATACGCACCGATCGTGCCGATGTGGCTTTTTTATATGATGAAGTCACGTTCTGTATGGTTCTTCACGCCCAGCAATCCAAAGATCACATTTGGAGGAATGGACGGTGAACCCAAAAAAGAAATGTATGACCTCTTGCCTAAAGAGCTGTATCCAACAACTTTCAATGTTTTGCCCGCTGAAGATTTTAATATGCTGCTGGAAAAAATCAAGTCAGCAGGTATTCAATATCCCCTGATCGTAAAACCTGAAGTGGGCGGGCAGGGGATCTTATTCCGGAAGATCAACAATGACGCTGAATTGAAACATTACCATTCCATGATACCGGTTGAATATATTGTTCAGGAGATGGTACAGTACCCGATGGAGGTGAGCGTTTTTTATATCAGGCATCCAAAGGAACAAACCGGGATCGTAACAGGATTTTTGCATAAGATCCCTTTGCATGTAATAGGGGATGGCAAACATACACTGGAAGAGCTGGTACTTAAACATCCAAAAGCGGCTAAACGTATAGGTGAACTTCACAGCAAACACAAAGAAACCTGGAACAAAGTTATTCCTGCGAATGAGAAATATGTGCTTAGTTATGCAGCCAATCATAACCGTGGTGCTCATTTTGTTGACCTGAAAGATCATATTGATAAAGACCTTGTTGCAGTGTTTGATAAGATCAGTCACCGCATCAATGATTTTTTTTACGGCAGATATGATATCATGTGCAGCAATGTGAATGACCTGAAACAGGGAAAGAATTTTTCGATACTTGAATACAACGGATGTGGTGCCGAGCCCAATCATTTCTATGATACCGGTTATACCTTACCGGGCGTTTACCGGGAAATATTGAAACACTGGAAAGCATTGTATACGATCAGTAAATACAACAGGAGACTGGGCGTAGAACCATGGCCTTACAAAAAAGGGAAAAGATTTTTGAAAAAGACCAATGAACTATTCCGCATTATGAGAGAAGCGGATAAAAGGATCGGGTAGGGATTTGCATTTCGCAACGAAGCCCGGCAAACAGTTCAGAGATGTTGTTTTGTTATACCGACAGTTGTATTTGATAGCAGCATTGTTGTGTCACAATCCTTTCAGCAGCATAGCAATGAGCAGCATTTTTTGTGATCCTCATTAATATAAAATAATGATTAAAGTGAAATTGTGATTTGATCAAAAACTTTCACCATGCGTTTGTTTAATCAGCCAGCGGGTAAGTGCTGGGAACAATTTCATCATTCTTACAAAAAGATTGGTAACCCATATTTTTCCGAAAAAGCGTTGGATCATCCTGCCTGTCCTCAACCGTTTCCCAAATGTTTTTTTCCATTGCCTGGTATAACTTGATTCCATCTGGATGCGTGATATATTTCCTTTCAGGAATTCATCGATGAATCCGGCGGCGATCTTACTGCCATGCATGGCCATACTCATGCCATTGCCACATAGGGGAGTGATCATCCCTGCAGCATCCCCTATCATTAAAATATGATCTTCAACCTGTGTCTTTTGCTGAAAAGAGATCTGTGAAATAGCCAGTGGCTGTGCGTATATTTTTTTACTGTTCTTAAAAATATTATCCAGGAAGGGGTTTTTAGAAAGAATGTTTTTTTCCATCTCTTCGATCTGGTTTCCGCTGTTCTTTAAATTTGCAGCATTGGTTAAATAACAAAGACAATATTTATCGTCTTCGATCTTTGATATCCCGCAATAACCGTTCTTGAAATTATGCAAGGCAATGCTGTCTGTGGGGAAAGAGGTTTGAATGTGGTATTTAACAGCAATAAAATTATTCAGTTTATTATCTGCTTTCCGGATAAAAGAACGGTTCCATTTGATATCCAGATTGCTTCTCTTGCCAAAGCTCCCGCAACAAACACGGCTTTTGAATTTTCCGGATCCTGTTTCTATTTTAAAATTTTCATCAGAAAAAATTATTTCAGATGCTTTACAATTTTCAAGAATGACAACGCCTGCATGCAAGGCGATATTCTTCAGGTCATTGTCAATTTTATACCGGCTGATACCAAATCCGCCCAATGGCAGCAATTCATTTAATTCAGTGCCATCCGGGGAGCTAACAATCAGTTTTTTTATCACCGGAAGATTCATTTGTTGAATGGGAAGTCCGAGCCTTTCTAAAAAATCCCTGCTTTCCAGGCTGATGTATTCTCCGCATACCTTGTGAAAAGGATATTGTTCTTTTTCAAACAAAATAACCTTGTGATTTTTTTCAGCCAGTTGAATGGCAAGTGTTAAACCTGCCAGGCCTCCGCCAACAATAGCGCAATCATAAATTATTTCAGTTTTCATTTTTGCAAACGATTAGATACCTGAATGCCCATTTCCATTGAATATCGTAAGAATGGATGCCGGCAGCAGAAAAGATCGCTTCCCATTCCTTTCTTTTAAATCCCCTGGCAACAGAAAGCGGGGCATCATTCTTTACAAGATACGATTTTGAAAAAAAACCTGTAAGCAGCCTGATGGAATAATAGGCGAATGGATGGCGTTGCAGGTCATTGATGAAAAATCCTTTGTTGCAGTTTTGCTTCATCCAGGTTAGCATTTTTTCCAATTCGGGTTCTGTAAAATGATGACAAAATAAGGAAGAGAAAATGATGTCAGGTTTGTTTGTTGTCAGGTCAACTTTTGCATAATCACTATGTATCCATGTAGCATTTAGTGCAGGATTTTGTTGTTGGGCAAATAAAATGCATTCCTGTTTTATGTCAATCCCTGTAAAAGTTGCACGAATGTTGTTTTGTTTGCACCATTTTTGAATGGCAAGTAAATTATCTCCGCCACCACAGCCAATTTCGCAAATAGACAATACTTTTTCATTGTTGATTTTCCCGGATAGTTTTTTTACACCCGCTCTGGTGATGTGATGGCCTCCCAAAAACCTGTTCACGGTATTCAATTCCCCCATATTCTGCCTGATATCTTCAAAGGGAATATCTTCCGCATCCAGCAATTCCGGTTGGTATGAGCGTTCTTTAAAATTAACCATAACAGGCGGTAAAGGTTTCCATGGTAAGGCCCGGCCCGAAAGCTGCACCAAAAATCAGGTTGTTTTCAACAGCAGGGTTATCTTCAAATTCCTGTAATATTTTTTTCAACACGAACAGGATCGTTGGTGAACTCATATTTCCATAATCATTCAAAACTTCGTAAGAATACTTCAAAGGTTGATTGCTGATGCCCAGGCTTGAACCAATGCTTTCAAGTATTTTTTTTCCGCCGGGGTGAATACACCAATGTGTGAT
>JAYSWW010000344.1:0-3647 GCA_043717805.1 Ferruginibacter sp. | reverse complement strand
CGGAGGTTATAAATTTTTAAAACCGCAGTGCGATGCTATTTTAGACCGGAAGATCGGGGCAACCATTGAAGTGCTGGTGTAAGTTTGGGGGAAGTTGGATACTGGATCCTGGATACTATATACTGGATTTAGGATAACATATCAGACAATCAATTCAATTTTCTTTTCCGGGTTTGCCTCAGCGAAGGAATAAATGCTATTGCGGATGAAATCATTATCTGCATAAGGTTGTATCATGTTTTTTAATTCGCAGATGTCTTTTACTTTTTTCCTTGTACTTAAATATCCCATTCCCCAAAAACTCCCACGTTCTATCAGCAGGTATAATTTTTCATCTTTCTTCAAACCTTCGTCTACGATCGCAAAAGTGGGTAATTGCTTTTCCAGTTTAAGGATGGCAGTTTTCACTTTGCTGTTGTAAACTACAGGAGGATCTAAAAATGCAAGATCCTTTTCAGAAAATATTGTTTTATCCAGGAAACATAATTTAGGATCCAGTTCAAATTCTTCCTGCATTTTTCGCAGCAGCACCTGGCCTTCGTGTAACAGGTTAAAATGATACAACGCAGGGAAATGTTTTTTCTTTTTATCAATGGCCAGCCGCATATAGCCCCGGTTGTCTTCAAAGCTGTACAAACCGTATTTCTGTTCAGGTTGCTTTTGGCTGTCATTGTATTTTGGCCAAAGCCTTTTTATTTCGGTACTCTCTAATACCAGGGCCTGCAATTCATTTGCACATACCGTATGCGTTATCTTATGAACATGCCTTAAAAAATGCTGCCGCTTCCCGGAAGCATCGTTGTGTGTAAAATGGCTGCTTACCCTTTTACGTATATTGATCGCTTTTCCAACATAAATAACTTTTCCTTTTACATTGTGAAAATAATAAACACCGGCACTTACAGGCAATTGGCTGATCTCCTTTTTTTCCAGGTGCATGGGCAACCATTGTTCGGCAGAAGATCTTTTAAGCATTTCATTGATATGTGTTTCAGCTCCGTTTTGCAACAATCGCTCTAATAATTTTACGGTGGCTTTTGCATCCCCGTCGGCCCGGTGACGGCCTTCTATGGGTATATTGAGGTTGCGGCAAATATTACCCAGGCTGTAGGAATGATGCCCGGGGAAAGTTTTTCGGCTAAGCCTTACTGTACAAAGTTTTTTTACGGCCAGATCATAGCCACTCCGTTTCAAGTGATGTTTTACAAATGAAAAATCAAAATTCACACTGTGTGCCACAAATATATTATCTCTTAGCAGTTCAAATATTTCTTCTGCAACTTCTTCAAAAGCCGGGGCACTTGCAACCATAGCGTTGCTTATTCCTGTAAGTGCCGTAATGTAGAGGGGTATCTTTTGTTGCGGGTTGATCAGTGATTTATAATGCCGAACCAACCGTTCTCCATCATGTACATAGATCGCAATTTCGGTAATTGCATTGGAGGAGGCGTGGCCACCGGTTGTTTCTATGTCAACTATTGCGTACAAGCAGTTTATTGGTTTAACGTTAAAAAAACAGATACCTTATTCAATCCGGCAATTTACTAATTAATTTAGTTTATACCATAAAAAAGTTGCCAACTGCTGAAAAAGTACAAGTGTGCGACGCAACAATGCTTTATTGAATTACCACAGCCCGGCCAGCAATCATTTTAAGATCAGTTTTTGTACTTTTGCACACTTGTTAAATGAAGATGAACGAAATGGAACTTACAAAAAACTTTGAACCGCAGGAAATAGAAAATAAATGGTACCAGCATTGGCTGGACAAAGCTTATTTCAAAAGTACACCCGATAACAGGGAACCTTACACGATTGTGATGCCTCCGCCCAATGTAACGGGCGTGCTTCACATGGGCCATTGCCTCAACAATACCATCCAGGATATATTAATACGACGTGCAAGGATGCAGGGCAAAAATGCCTGCTGGGTTCCGGGAACAGATCATGCATCTATTGCCACGGAAGCCAAAGTAGTTGCCATGCTAAGGGAAAGAGGCATTACCAAATCATCATTGAGCAGGGATGAATTTTTAAGTTATGCCTGGGAATGGAAAGAAAAATACGGAGGTATCATTTTACAGCAATTGAAAAAACTGGGTTTTAGCCTTGATTGGGACCGTACTTCTTTTACCATGGACAAGGATTATTATAAGTCGGTGATCAAAGTTTTTATTGCCTTACATAAAAAAGGAGTGATATACCGGGGTAAGCGGATGATCAACTGGGATGTAAAAGCCCTGACGGCATTGAGTGATGAAGAAGTGATCAGGAAGGAAACGAAACAAAAATTATATCACTTACAATATTCAATAGAAGGCAGCGATGAAGTCATTGTGATCGCAACTGTACGCCCGGAAACGATCATGGGAGATACTGCGATCTGTGTTCACCCGGATGATGAACGATACAAACACCTGCATGGAAAATTCGCTTTTGTGCCTTTGATAAACCGGCGGATTCCAATCATTACCGATGAATACGTTAGCATGGATTTTGGTACCGGAGCATTGAAAGTCACCCCGGCACACGACATGAATGACAATATGCTTGGTCAGAAATACGGACTGGAAGTGGTTGACATCTTCAAAGATGACGGTACATTAAACAATGAAGCACAGATCTATACAGGACTTGACCGTTTTGATGCCCGTAAGAAGATCGTTGTTGAACTGGAAGAAAAAGGATTCCTGTTAAAGACCGAAGATTATACCAGTGAAGTTGGCTACAGCGAACGCACAGACGCAGTAGTGGAACCCCGGTTGAGCATGCAATGGTGGGTAAGTATGAAAGATATTGCCACACCTGCTTTAAAAACAGTGCTGGAAGAAGAAATCAAATTCTATCCGCCAAAGTTCAAGAATCTCTACAGGCACTGGATGGAGAATATCAAGGACTGGTGTATCAGCCGGCAACTCTGGTGGGGGCACAGGATACCGGCCTGGTATGATGAAACAGGAAATGTATATGTTGCTGAAAGTTTAGAAGCACTTCACAACGAGAAACCGGAAACGAAAAATATTGAACTTAAGCAGGACGAAGATTGTCTAGACACCTGGTTCTCTTCCTGGCTCTGGCCATTTGAAGTTTTCAAAGGATACAGCGATCAGGGCAATAAAGAAATAAAATACTACTACCCTACCAATACGCTGGTAACAGCTCCTGAGATCATTTTTTTCTGGGTAGCAAGAATGATCATGGCGGGATTTGAATTCATGGATGAAACACCATTTCAATCGGTTTATTTTACGGGAATAGTAAGAGACAAACAGGGAAGAAAGATGAGCAAGAGCCTGGGCAACTCACCGGACCTGTTGGGATTGATAGACCAATACGGAGCTGATGCCACCCGGTTTGGAATTATGATCGCATCGCCTGCCGGCAATGATATTTTATTTGATGAAAGCGCACTGGAGCAGGGAAGGAATTTTAATAACAAGATGTGGAATGCGTTGAAGCTGGTTAAAATGTGGGAAGGGAGGCAAGCTATTAGCCCCAAGCCGTTAGCTAATAGCCAGGAGCTAACAGCTAACAACTTTCCCATAGAATGGTTTGAAAACAGATTGAATCAAGTGAAAATAGAGGTTGATTCTATGATGGATCAGTTTAGACTAAGTGAGGCCCTGAAAACAATTTACTCATTGATA
>JAYSWW010000343.1:0-3658 GCA_043717805.1 Ferruginibacter sp. | reverse complement strand
GAACAAAATTTCCTTTTTTAAAAGATGGAGACGGGTTTAGTATTAGTTTATAGATCATAAATCATATATCATAGTTTCACCGATTCAAGTTATAAACTATAGATAAGATCTTAGAACATCTTAATGCCCGGCTTTATCATAGATCAATTTTTTCACTACCTGCATTTTCTTGTCATATCCTTTTAAAAGCGCTTCATAATTGGTTGGAATGTAAATATCAGGGATCACACCCGTTCCTTTGATTGCAATATGTTTGTATTGCACGATCCTGTAAAGCGGCAACCTAACCCTTGCCCTGGTATTCGGAAGTATGATGTCGGGTATCAAAATACCATTGTTGCCATACCACCCACCTCCGGTCTCTTCACCCAACAGGGTTATACCGGTTTGCCCTTTTACGGTATTACAAAACAACGATGATGCAGAAAAAGTAGGGCCGTTTGTCAGTATATAAACATCGCCATCAAAATGGTTTACAGTTTTTGGCCTGTAAAATTTTCGCTCCATACGTTTCATGTGATACAATCCGTCTTTCTTTTTTGATGAGATAAAAAACATGGCAAGGCTATTGAAAAATTTTCCTTTGATGTATTTTGTATATGGACTGAGTGTCCTCGATTTTGCAAATAAAGTATCTCCTGTTTTAAAAGGTTTTCTTGAAATATACCTGGAAAGCAGGGTAGATAAGTTCACATTACCACCACCATTGCTCCTGATATCCAAAACCAGGTTATTGATATGTTCCTTTTTTAATTTTTTAAATGACTGCCTGAAAAAACGTCTCAGTTTTCCATTGCTGAATGTATTCAGGGTCATCACAGCAATCGTTCCGCTGCTGTCAATTTCAAGTGAACGGTACTGTAATATTTTTTTTTGCCTGGGCAGGTTTCTTTTTTCAATTTTTGTAAGGCTGTCCTTGCGCAATGAATCCTTTGGAGCCACATAAACTGATAAGCTGTCAGTTTTTTCAGTTCCCGAACTATCAATATACGATACGGCATATTTTTTTGATAAGCCATATATATTCCGGTGGTAAAATGGAAAGTTGGCACTGAGCCGTATATAATTGATGTTATTGGCATACCCGTCTTCCGGCATGTAATTAAACATATTTTGTATCATGTTATGATTCGAAACTCCATTGATCGCTGTGATCAAAGTGCCTCTTTTGAATATGCTGTCTTTCCGGTCTAGGTTTCCGGATACCGCCATGGTATCATTCCATACTTTTACAAACAAAGGAAATGAAGGGAGCCTTTTATTTTCTGCCCATTTGAAATATGCCTTACTCATGCCTGCACTGGTATGCCCGCAATGGATCTTATCAACCAATGGTGCCAGTATATGCCACACAAACTGCAATTCAGTCATACTATCCGGGATTGCATTGTAATATTTTGAAAAATACCGGTCCATGCTGTCTTTACTTGTATACCAATAAAGTGATGGATGTTTTGCCTCAAGTATATTTTTTAGTACCTGGTAATCTTCCTGTAATTTTTGTTTTGAATATTTTTTTGCCGGGGAAAAAGTTTTACCAACTGAACAGGAAAAAAGGGAACAATTCAATATCAAAAAAATAGTGATAAAACTTTTATTCATATTAACTTATGTGCAGTACTCAAATGAAATTAAATATATTCAGGCTAAGAAAACAATATTTACCGTTAAATGTATTTTTTTGATCTGTGGTTTTTATATATTATATGATAAACGGAACAGAACACATAATGTTGCTTTTGTATGAATGACAACCCCGATTTAATATTTTTTCTGCCATTCATACATTTGAAATGTATTTGAATAAAAAAAGCAGTAATTTATCATTTCTTTTACCAAAATTATTTTTCTATGCCTTCAATTAAATACCTATTGTTTTTTATTATGCTGGGTTCTATCAATTCAACGGCACAAGATAGCAAACCCACAGCATCCGACTCATTGAAAAACGTATCACTCGCCGGACTTAAATTCCGAAGCATTGGGCCGGCACTTACCAGTGGACGTGTGGTGGATATAGCTGTAAATCCTACAAATAAAGCTGAATACTATGTAGCTTCCGGGCATGGGTCTCTTTGGAAAACGAGCAACAACGGGATTTCATTTGCACCGGTTTTTGACGGACAGGTTTCCTATTCTATGGGCTGTGTAAGAATAGACCCTTCCAATACAAATATTGTCTGGGTTGGAACTGGTGAAAGTGATAACCAGAACAATGTAATTTATGGCGATGGGGTATATAAAAGCGATGATGCCGGGAAAAGCTGGAAAAATATGGGGTTAAAGAATTCAGAACATGTGGGCAGTATCGTAATCGATCCCAATCAGTCTAAAACAGTATATGTAGCCGCTTATGGTTCATTAAGAACAGATGGTGGAGACCGTGGTGTTTTTAAAACATCGGATGGTGGAAATACCTGGAGAAAAGTTTTAAATATCAGTGATTATACCGGTTGCTATGAATTGCATATGGATCCGCGGTCTTCAACTACATTGTATGCAGTGGCTCACCAGCGTCAACGGTATTTATATACAGGTATTCGTGGCGGGGCAGAAACAGCAATTTATAAAACAGTTGACAGCGGGGCAACCTGGCAAAAAATAATGAAAGGCTTACCATCAGAAGATGTTGGAAGGATCGGCCTGGCTATTTCTTCATCAAACCCTGATATCATATATGCAATGGTTGAAGCAAAAGATGGTAGTGGCGTTTACCGCAGCACAGACAGAGGCGCAAGCTGGACAAAACAAAACAGTTACATTTCAGCCTATCCATTTTACATGCAGAAAATATTTTGCGATCCAAAGAACGAGAACAGGCTATACAGTATGGATGTTTATAACAAAGTGTCTGATGATGGAGGAAAGACATGGAAGAATTTGGGAGAAAAAAATAAACATGTAGATAACCACGTACTATGGATCGATCCGGACAATACCAATCACCTGCTATCCGGTTGCGATGGCGGCGTATATGAATCCTGGGATGGCGGCCAGGCCTGGGATTTTAAAGCAAACCTTCCGATCGCAGAAATTTATAAAGTAAGTACAGATAACAGCTATCCCTTTTATTATGTATATGCCGGAACCCAGGATAACAATAGCTTTGGCGGCCCTTCACGCACCAGGAACAATGCAGGAATTGCAAACAGCGACTGGTTCATTACAACAGGTGGCGACGGATTTGAATCACAGGTAGACTGGAAAGAAGGGAATTACGTGTACGCACAATCGCAAAATGGCGGCCTGGTCAGGTTTGATAAAAGAACGGGCGAAGAGTTACCCATTAAACCGGTTGAATTGAATGATTCGGGGTACAGGTTCGATTGGAGTTCGCCATTGCTGATATCGAAACACAATAACAAAAGACTTTATTTTGCCGCAAATAAACTGCTTCGTACCAATGACCAGGGAAGTTCATGGGATGAGATCAGCCCCGATCTTACACGTGGGGTTCCGGCAAAATTACAGAAACTGATGAACCGTGTCTGGAGTATGGATGAGCTTACTACAAAAGGATCAATGGCTCAGATAGCTGCAATTGCAGAATCCCCCATGGATGAAAATATTTTATTTGCAGGATCGGGCGACGGGCTTTTACATTATACAACAGATGCGGGTAAGCACTGGACCAAATCAGGATCATTGCCCGGCTTGC
>JAYSWW010000342.1:0-3662 GCA_043717805.1 Ferruginibacter sp. | reverse complement strand
TAACCAAAAACAACCGTCTTAATGCAGTCAATTGGAAGTTAACTTAGGGTGGTCAGTTTGCACCGAATTTAGGTGGTCAGTATCACCGGATTTTCCAACTAGCACACCCGCCGGAAGGTTGTTTTATACCATGATTGCTGCAATGGCTACCTGGGAACGTGAAGAAATTGCAGAAAGGGTCGCAGCCTCTGTTCCTATTCGAGCTAAGCTTGGTAAGCCATTAAGTGGCACTTCTTCTCTTGGTTATAGATGGGAAGGAAAGGAATTAGTAATTGATGAAAAAGAAGCCCCGGTAAGAAAACTTATTTATGAACTATTCCTGAAAAACAATAGAAAGAAAGCTACTGCGAAAGCTTTAAATGACATGGGATATAGGACCAGAACTGGAGCTAAATTTGGCCATACGACCATTGCCCGATTGCTTCAGGATAGTACAGCCAAAGGAATCAGGAAGGCTAATTATTCAACTGCTAAAGGAGGGAGAGGTATAAAACCTGAATCAGAATGGGTATTCACATCTTGCCCTGCCATTGTATCGGAAGAACTATGGGATCAGTGTAATACTATTATCAATGAACAGTTAGCAAAGGCAACAAAACCTGGCCCAAGGGGCATTCATCTTTTATCAGGATATGTAACCTGCGCCTGTGGTAAGAAAATGTATGTGTATCATAAAGACAAAACACCTCACTACCGGTGTAAGAACTGTAATACCAAAATTGAAGTAGCTGATCTGGATGAAATCTATCACGAACAGTTAAAAACATTTCTCATGACAGAAACTGATGTTTCAGATTATATGAATCAATCCGATTCTCGACTTCAAGAAAAACAACAATTGCTTTCGACATCGCAATCGAATGTTGAACAAATGAGGAAACAGATCAAAGAATTGGTTGATTTACGCCTCAAAGGAGAACTCAACACAGAAACATTGGCTCCACTCCTAAAACCTCTGGAAATTCAAGTAAAACAACTGGAGGAGCAATTACCAGTACTGGAAGCAGAGGTAGATTTTCTCAAAATAGAGTACCTCTCTTCTGAGACTGTTTTAGGTGGGGCAAAGGATCTGTTTAATAACTGGACAGCCATGCCATTGGAAGAAAAACGGAACATTGTTGAATTAATCACCAATGCCATAACTATCAATAAATCAGATATTAATATATCCCTTTCATATTTCCCCGAGCCCCTACTTTCCCAAAAAGCCGGAAAAGGGCACCGCAACACACGCAACATGGCCCCGGTGTAATAGTAGCTGTCCGCTATGCAACATACCTGATCTCTTTCATCAATACAGGTATAAAAGAAATTGACAAAACAGATACTCACCTGGACGAGATCATTGCTGAAAATGTTACAGCAGAAATAGAGACCGTTTCAGAAACCGAAAGATCATTATTAAAGATATTACGGCAATGGGCAGACGTATCAGAAATTGTTCCGATCGGTGATAAGTGGCTGGGCGGTACCATGCTTTTACAAACGGCTGATAAAGCTTTAAAACCCAAAGAAGTACCCATTGATATTTTCTTTCATAAAATTGTCATGCTGCGAGACAGGTTACGGGTGCTTGAACAAAACATCAACAGCCATAAAAAACTCACAGATGAAGACAAGGTAAACCTGCAGCAATATATTACCCGTATTTACGGGTCACTTACAACATTCAATGTATTGTTTAAGAATAAAGAACAATGGTTTGTAGGAGAGAAAGGAAGTGCAGACTAAATAATATTAACTTTTTTTACAGTTCCATTTACACTCCCTTGTGTTTATCTTTATGAGATAATATTTTCTCATGCAATACAATCAATTAACCCCCCAGGAAGAAGCAGTGATCCTTCACAAAGGGACAGAAAGGCCATTTACAGGTGAATATAACAACAACAAAGAAAGCGGAACTTATGTTTGCAGGCGTTGCAATACCCCGCTTTACGAATCAAAAGATAAATTCGATTCAAGGTGCGGCTGGCCAAGTTTTGATGATGAGATACCCGGGGCTGTACTTCATGTACCCGATGCCGATGGCAGCAGGACCGAGATCGTATGTACCAAATGCGGGGGGCACCTTGGGCATGTATTCGTTGGCGAAATATTCACTGAAAAAAATACCAGGCACTGTGTGAATTCTGTTTCGTTGAAATTTATACCTGATTGAAAATGTGTGATGTATGATGCGTGATGTATGATGTTATGATGTGTGATGTATGATATCTATTTTCAGTAGCACATTAAAAAATACAATAGCTGTCTTTCATATCACACATCGCTTCCGCATACTTATTATTTATCCTGATTTTAATACTGGATTTAGCGAGGATTTTCACGCTTTAAGCCGGCCTTTTTCTCCTTGCCAATTTGATTTACAACAATACCTTTCCTTAAAATTTTTTATGGATAGAAATGTATTGCAAATAAGGACTAAGAAATTTCACATAGATATAATTAAGCTTTGTAATGATTTTCCGAAAACTGCTGCTGGTTTTGAAATTGCAAAACAAATAATAAGATCTGCTGGCTCGGTCGGTTCCAATTACAGGGCGTCTGCAAGAGCAAAATCCAAAAGGGATTTTATTTACAAAATTCAAATAGTTATTGAAGAGGCCGACGAAAGCCAATATTGGCTTGAGGTAACAGAAGATGCTCAAATAAAACCAGGAAATGAAACGAAAAGATTAATAAAGGAAGCAAATGAACTAACTGCAATATTCACAGCAACAAATAAAACTGCAAAAGCAAATAGCAAAAAGTTTTAGATGTATTATTGGTGGATATGTGATATCTATTTTCAGTAGCGCATTAATAAATACAATAGCTGTCTTTCATATCATACATCATTACATCATACATCATAACATCATAACATCAATACATATCAATTTACATCATACATATCAATATTTCATCAATTTTTCAATCGTTTCCCCCAACCTTGAATACGCCATAAAATTTTTCTCCAATTCTATATTAAAAGGGATCGGCGTATCCAAACTGGCACAACGCATAATTGGTGCATCCAATAACGTATAACAATACTCAGCGATCCATGCCGAAATTTCGCCTCCGACACCACCGGTTAAAGTATCCTCATGAAGTATCAATACTTTTCCTGTCCGTGATACTGCATTTCTGATCGCATCATAGTCCAATGGTAACAATGTTCTAAGGTCTAAAATGTCAATTGATACGGATGGATTTTTTTCTGCATATTCCATAGCCCAATGAACACCGGCGCCATAGGTAATAATGGAAACATCTTCTCCTGCCCTCACATGTTTCGCTTTGCCAATTTCAATTTCATAATAATCATCCGGTACAGGCCCGCTGATGCTCCTATACAAAGCTTTGTGTTCAAAAAACAATATAGGATTGGGATCATTGATCGATGCTATCAGCAATCCTTTTGCATCCGCAGCTGAGGAAGGGTATACAACTTTTAAACCGGGTGTATGCACAAACCAAGCTTCATTGCTCTGGCTGTGAAAAGGCCCTGCGCCTACACCGCCACCTGTTGGCATTCGGATAACGACATCGGCATTTTGACCCCAGCGGTAATAGATTTTCGCCAGGTTGTTGATGATCTGGTTAAACCCTACTGTTGCAAAATCTGCAAACTGCATTTCCATTACAGACTTATATCCTTCCAGGCTCAGGCCAAG
>JAYSWW010000341.1:0-3668 GCA_043717805.1 Ferruginibacter sp. | reverse complement strand
TTGTAAATCCGGTAACCGGTACCGTACTTACAAAATATGCCGATCAAAATGAGTTTACCTCAACCGGAAAAGCATTGTACAAAATTGCAGACCTGGGTACCATGAAACTAAGAGCCTATATCACCGGCAATCAACTGGCACAGGTAAAATTGAATCAATCCGTAAAAGTGCATGTAGATGATGGCAAAGGAAATTTCAGGGAATTAAAGGGCATTATCAGCTGGATCTCTGACAAAGCTGAATTTACACCAAAAACAATCCAGACAAAAGATGAACGTGCCAACCTCGTTTATGCCGTGAAAATAAATGTGACCAATGATGGCTATTTAAAGATCGGCATGTATGGTGAAGTGATTTTTTAAATTAAGATGATGAATTCAATTGTTGTAAATAATATAGTTAAGACCTACGGCACTAAAAAAGAGATCATAAAAGCACTGGATAAGATTTCATTTGAAGTGAAGAAGGGTGAATTGTTTGGTATCATTGGCCCGGATGGTGCCAGTAAGACTTCATTATTCAGGATCTTAACTACTTTGCTGATGGCCGATGAAGGCTCAGTTACTGTGGACGATTTAGATGTAGTGAAGGATTTCAAACTCATTCGCAGGCGTGTTGGTTATATGCCGGGGAAATTTTCTTTGTACCAGGACCTGAGTGTTGAAGAGAACCTTGAATTTTTTGCGAGCATATTCAATACCAGTATAGAAACCAATTACGATCTTATAAAAGATATCTATATACAGATTGAACCATTTAAAAAACGACGGGCCGGAAAATTATCCGGCGGTATGAAACAAAAACTGGCATTGTGCTGTGCACTTATACACAAACCTTCTGTTCTATTTTTAGATGAACCAACAACAGGAGTAGATGCCGTTTCAAGAAAGGAATTCTGGGAAATGCTTCAGCGTTTGAAAAAACAGGGAATTACCATTTTGGTTTCAACTCCATATATGGATGAAGCCGCCATGTGCGACCGGGTGGCATTGATGCAATCGGGAAAGATCATGAGTATCAACAGCCCGGAAAATATCATCAAAGAATTTAAAAAAACCCTCCGGGCTGTGCGTTCAGATGAAATGTATCGTTTGTTAACCGATTTAAAAAATTATACAAATACATTAAGCTGTAACAGTTTTGGTGAATTTCATCACCTTGTGTTGAAAGATGAAAACAAGGGAGAGAAAAATTTATTGGAATACCTGGCAAAGCTTCAGCATAAAAATATCAGCCTGAACACAACACAACCAAATATTGAAGATTGTTTTATGCAGCTGATGCAGCAATAATTATCACAATGATCAAAGAAAAAGTAATAACAGTTGACCGTTTAACAAAAAAATACGGTGATTTTATTGCCACCAATGCTATTTCATTTGAAGTAGAAAAAGGAGAGATCTTTGGTTTCCTGGGTGCCAATGGTGCCGGTAAAACAACGGCCATGAGAATGCTTTGCGGGTTGTCCATTCCTTCTTCAGGATCAGCCACTGTTGCAGGGTTTGATGTGTATAAAGAAACCGAACTCATCAAACAGAACATTGGTTACATGAGCCAGAAATTTTCTTTGTATGAGGACCTGACGGTTAAAGAGAATATTCGTTTCTATGCCGGTATCTATGGTATGAGCAGATCAGCTATTAAAGAAAAAATGGCTTCCTTGCTGGAACAATTACAATTATCCGGGGAAGAAAATGCCCTGGTAAAATCACTTCCACTGGGCTGGAAACAAAAGCTGGCATTTTCTGTTGCCATACTGCATGAACCTGCCATTGTTTTTTTAGATGAGCCAACCGGAGGTGTTGATCCTGTTACAAGACGTGAATTCTGGAATTTAATTTATGAAGCTGCTGCAAAAGGAATAACCGTTTTTGTTACCACACATTACATGGATGAGGCGGAGTATTGCAACAGGGTTTCTATTATGGTTGACGGAAAAATAGAGGCGCTGGATACACCCGGTAACTTAAAAAAAACATTCAATGCGTCGTCCATGGATGATGTTTTTTTACAACTGGCAAGAGGTGCAAAAAGATCGGCAGACTAAATATATTTCGGTCTATGCCAGTTTTTGAGTTTAAAAGGAATAATTATTTGGATTTAACCCATCGAAGTAAATAAAAAACAGGTGAAACAATTTATCATTTTTGTTAAGAAGGAATTTTATCACATTTTTCGTGACAGGAAATCCCTGCTTATTATTATCATGATGCCAATTGTTCAGATCATCCTGTTTGGATTTGCCCTCACCAATGAAATAAAAAATTCAAATATTGCAGTTTTGGATAATGCAAAAGATGAATCCAGTTCTGCCATTATTCAGCGACTTGATGCAAGCCGTTACTTTAATGTTGAAAGGGATCTTACCAATCAACAGGATATTGAAACAGCCTTTAAATCAGGCAAAATAAGGCTGGTGCTGGTATTTCAACCCAAATTCCGGGAATCATTGCTTCACAGCAATCATGCACAGATCCGGTTGATAGCGGATGCGTCTGATCCAAACACCGCAACTACCGTAACCAATTATGCTACCAATATCATCAATGATTATCAAAAAGAACTATACCAGCAAAATGAAATACCCTATTTAATTATTCCTGAAATCAGGATGCTGTATAATCCGCAATTAAAAGGCACTTATAATTTTGTGCCGGGAGTAATGGCAATGATCCTGATCCTGATTGCCGCAATGATGACATCAGTTGCCATTGTAAGGGAAAAAGAAATGAACACTATGGAAGTGTTGCTTGTTTCACCATTAAAACCAATGCTTTTTATTTTAAGTAAAGCCATTCCTTATATATTTTTATCGCTGGTTAATGTATTAACCATTTTAATTGTAAGTTATTCAATTCTTGATGTACCCATCAACGGAAGTTTGTTGTTGCTGATAACAGAATCATTGTTGTTCATCATAACGGCTGTTTCACTGGGTTTAATGATATCAACTTTTACCAAAACCCAGCAGGAGGCACAAATGATTTCGTTGATGACCTTATTATTACCCACCTTGTTATTGGGTGGATTCATGTTTCCCATTGAGAGCATGCCCTTGCCACTACAGATAGTTTCAAATATTGTTCCTTCAAAATGGTATTTCCTTATTGTAAAAGATGTGATGATAAAGGGGTTGGGGTTTTCTTCTGTTTGGAAAGAATCGCTTGTACTTTTTGGAATGTCATTGTTTCTGCTGGCCATAAGTTTTAAAAAATTTAAAATACGCCTGTCATGAAAAAATTGTTGGTCATACTGGAGAAAGAATTCAGACAGGTTTTCAGAAATCCTACAATCCTCCGAATGGTATTGGTAATGCCAGTTATACAGTTAATTGTTTTTCCATTTGCTGCCAACTATGAAGTGAAAAATGTTTTATTGTCGGTCGTTGATCATGATCATTCATCCTATTCTCAAAAATTCATCAACAAGATATCCGGTTCAGGGTATTTTAAACTGACCGATCTTTCTCCATCATACAACAAAGCCATGGAGTCTATTGAATCAGGGAAATCTGATCTCATTATAGAAATACCGGCAGGTTTTGAAAGAAACCTGGTGAAGGAAAACAAGAGCAATCTGTTGATTGCTGTGAATGCTGTAAACGGAACCAAGGCAAACCTGGGAGGAGCTTATGCAGCAAATATCATCAGGGATTTCAATGCTGAGAT
>JAYSWW010000035.1:0-2315 GCA_043717805.1 Ferruginibacter sp. | reverse complement strand
AAAGATCATCCTTCAAAAAAAAATAAGTATTTTTAATTCAAATCACAAAACGTCTTCTTATAAAAAAAGTATATGAAATTAAATAAAGCCCTGTTTTTGTCCATATTTATAAGCAGCATTGCGGCTTCCTGCAGTAAGAGTTCTGATGATCCTGTTCCGGTTGTAAAAACACCCAAGCTGGGTACTACCTGGACCTACCAGATGGATAAATATGGCGTAAACAGTAATACTTTTACAACTTCAACTGTAAAACACAAAGCAACCAGTGAATTAAATATTGGAGGTGAAACCTGGTTAAGGATCACAGATGATACTCTTGGGCTGGTTTATATCTTAAATACCAAGACAGGCGGCCTTTATCAATATGATAACAGTGTTTCAAACCTGCTTTGTAAATATCCAGCAACAGTCAATGACAGCTACAATACTTACAATTACGGTGCTGCAGAAACTTTTACAGTTAAAGAAACAGGCCTTTCACTTGGTTCTTCAAACGGAGCTTCCTTTTACAATGTAAACAGGTACGAAGGTGTTAAATCCGGAATGATCACGGACCAGATATGGTACAACAATGAAGTTTGGTTTGCAAGGCGGGAAACCTGGATACCTTCCGGTGTTATTCCGGGATCATTTCGCAGGGTGAGGTGGATACTGCAAAGTGTTACGTACTTATAAATTATAACATTTAAAATAGCTGATTTAACGGCTCATCTAAGAATATTGTTCTAAGTTTGTTTGAAACCGACCTGATGGAATTAAAATTTATTAAAAATATACAGTTTACAAAGCTGATAAAAGTAGACGGAAAATTAAAGGAATTCAATTTCAGGAAACCAAATGGGAAACAGGAAGGATTGTTTACCGTAGATGTCATCGATGAACGTGGTAACCGCATCATTTTCAAAATGGAAAAAACCGATGCCCGCTGGAAGATCATTTCTCATGAATTACCTGCCTGGGTTTTAGATTCTGAAGATAATTTTCATGACCTGATAGAAGAGGAATTTATACTTATATAAATTAGGCATAAATTTTTGGACATAGGATCAAAGATATATTGACCAAAAACAGTTACACGGTCTCACTTCAGCAGATAATATTGCTTATTTTTACACATCCCTTGTAATTTTAATTTTAATAAAAAATAAACCGGTCATGAGAAAAATATTAATATCATCCATCGTTGGAAGTCTTTTATTTACATCCTGTCAAAACCAGGGCTCATCAATTGATAAGGTTTCGTTTGACAGCAGCATTGTAACCAATACTAAAACAGTTCAAACAACAGATTCTTCAATTGCACAACCTTTACAAAACCAGGTACAAAACTTACCGGCAACCACTACACCTCCTTCAACAACAATGTCAACAAATCCTGCCGCAATTACAACAACAGCATCTCCGGTTACAACAACAGCATCTGTTGCACCAGGTATGAATCCGGCGCATGGACAACCAGGCCACCGTTGTGATATTGCAGTAGGCGCACCATTAAATTCTCCGGCCGGTAAATCAGCCACTTCACCTGTTACTTCAAATCCTGCGGTAACAAGTACCATTACACCTACTGCTGTTAAAACAGCACCTGGAATGAATCCAGCACACGGACAACCGGGCCACAGGTGTGATATAGCAGTTGGGGCGCCGTTAAATTCTCCTGCAACAAAAACAACCACTGCGAACAGCGATACAAAAACAAAACCCTCAGAAGTAGTTGTACCTGCAACAAATGATGCAGTTATAAAAGATACAGCTACGAAACAATAAAATTGTGTCGAAAAAAAGATGACCGAAACAATTGCTTTAATCGTTGGTTACATTGCTTCCGTATTTCTCGGCATTTCACTACTTGTAAACAATGATCTTAAATTCAGGTGGCTGAGTGCTTTGGGTTGTGATGCGTTTATCATTTATGGCATCCTGATTACAGCATTCCCGGTCGTTTTGACAAATACTGTCCTGTTATTAATAAATGTTTACCAACTTATTAAAATTTACAAGCGAAATGAAAATTTTGACTTGCTGGAGTTTAAAAAAAACGAAGAGTTCATTGTAAAATTCTTATTATTTTACAAAAAAGACATCAGTGACTATTTTCCGGGCTATGATCCAGGAGAACCTTCAAACAATATCAGTTTTGCTGTTTTAAGGGATATGGTCATTGCAAATATATTTGTTGCCAATGTGTTGGAAGACGGCACTGCTGTAATCAAATTAAATTATACAATACCTAAATACCGGGATTATAAAATAGGAAAATTCCTTTTCCATAAAGAAAAACAATTCCTTCTTTCGCATGGCATCCGCCGCCTCGT
>JAYSWW010000340.1:0-3675 GCA_043717805.1 Ferruginibacter sp. | reverse complement strand
GTACGATCAGTATCAGTGGAAATAATTCCAGCGGCAACAGGCTTACAGTAGGTTTTCACCTGGTTTTCAAAAATTCTCTGGATGATAAAAAGAATTTCGAAACCGACCTCACCCGAACATTTGATTTCCCGGCCACACAATCCTTATCCCAGGCAGAATCTTCCCTGAACAATGAAATGGTCAGAAATATTGTGGACGAGATCTTTAATAAAATATTTTCCAACTGGTAAATTTTGATGATTGGCAATTTATCCTTTAGCTTTGAATTATGCAGGACTTATTCTTACAATTGTTTAATAAAAACCCGGGCGATGCAGATTGCCAGAACCTGCTCATGGATATAACGAAAGCCTATCCTTACTTTACGGCAGCTCATTTTTTCTTACTGAAAAAAACTGGTCTGAACCAACCTGGTTACCATAAAATTGCTGCAAGAACTGCCTTGCAATTTGGCAATTCGTTTTTGTTGAATTACAGGTTGAACAGGTCTGAAACTGCTTTGGAGGTAAACAAAACTGAACAAGCGGAAACTCAAAGCAAAGCAGAAGCAGTAAATAAAGTCAAAGATGTTGTTGCCGGGGAACCTGAAATGATCTTTGAACCATTGTTTGCATCAGATTATTTTGCATCACAGGGGATCAAATTAAGTGAAGAAGTACAATCCGGGGATAAACTTGGCAAACAGCTGAAAAGTTTTACAGAATGGCTTAAAAGCATGAAAAAAATTCATGATGAGAAGGCTTTGGAAGGGAATGAGCAGATCGATTTTACGGTTCAGAAACTGGCAGAAAAAAGTAACCAGGATACTGATGTGCTCACAGAATCGATGGCTGAAGCATATTTACAACAGGGGAAAATCAAAAAAGCCAGGGAAACCCTTGAAAAATTAAGTTTGCTCAATCCTGCTAAAAGCGCTTACTTTGCAGCCAAAATAGAATCGATCACCCAGGAATAAAGGGGGTGGTTTATCAAAAGATCAGTTTAAATTAGACAAACATGTTAGCTTTATTTGGAATATTAATTATCATTTCCTCTGTTATCCTTGGCCTGATAGTGTTGATTCAGAACCCGAAAGGAGGTGGTTTATCCGGAACATTCGGCGGTTTTGGCAACCAGTTAATGGGTGTAAAACAAACCACGGATGTATTGGAAAAAGGAACCTGGGTATTTGCAGCCATAGTTGGATTGCTTTGCTTAATGTCGCCGGCGTTTATCCCTAAAGAAGGTTCTGCATCCAAAGGCGATGACCTGATCAAAGGGATCAATGCTTCTCCTGCCAAACAGCAACCGGCGCCGGCCAACCAGGTAACATTGCCTGCCGATACAAACAAAAAATAATTTTTTAATAAAAAATTTATGACCTCGCCGTTCAGGGCGGGGTTTTTTATTTTACTTTGTTATTTGATCATTACAAATCGTGGCTATGAAAAAAACTTTCCTGATTACAATGCTGTTAATACTGATCGCAGGGTTTTATTGTGCCTGGAAGATATTTGGACCCGCGGTTACTGTTACTGAAAACAAATACCTTAATATTAAAACAGGCTCTGATTATGGCGATGTAAAAAAGTTGTTGCTGGATCAAAAATTCATCCCCGGAACATTTTTCTTTGACCTGGTAGCAAAGCGGTTCAAATATAAAAATAATGTAAGGGCCGGTCGATATGAAATGAAAGATGGCAGCAGTATTATCAACCTTTTACGAATGCTAAAGAGCGGCAGGCAATCTCCCGTAAGGTTTGTCATAAATAAATTAAGAACTAAGGAAGACTTTGCCGGAAAAGCAGGCCAGCAATTTGAGTTTGATTCAACTCAAGTGATGCATTTTATTACCAGCAATGATTCTCTCGCAAAATATAAACTCGATACAAATACGGTCATGACAGCCATCATACCCAATTCTTATCTTTTCTTTTGGAACATCTCATTCAAAAATATGTTCACTCGTTTTGCCGACCAGAAAGATAAATTCTGGGATGGTAAAAGATCACAAAAAGCAGCTGAATTGAAACTCACACCCGAACAGGTTTATACCATTGCCAGTATTGTTGAAGAAGAAACAACTAAAAAGGAAGACAAAGGCCTCGTAGCAAGTGTTTATATGAACCGGATCAAAAAAGGAATGAAACTCGAAGCAGATCCTACTGTAAAATATGCAATGCGCAATTTTGGGCTGAAAAGAATTTTATTCCAGCACCTTACTTACCCTTCGCTTTACAATACATACCAGCATACCGGTTTACCCCCGGGGCCTATTTGTACGCCATCCATTACAACAATCGATGCCGTATTGGATGCCCCGAAAACCGATTATATTTTCTTTGTGGCAAAACCTGATTTCAACGGATACTCTAACTTTGCTTCAACTTACCAGCAACATTTGGTATTTGCCAAAGCATACCAACGTGCATTGGATAGTTTAATCATCAGCAGGAGAAATAAATAATTTGTTTTCAGACTATCAGATAATTTTAAAACATTGATCAGACTTCAGAGATTAATATTAACAAAGGGGCCGGTTGCTTTTGTATTAAACAAAAGTAAACACTGGCATTTACCCGGTTTTGAAGGGGTTCCTTTGTATGATGTGATCCGTTTTTTTTACCGTCATTTAAAAATGCACGGGTTGGTTGAAAGGGCATCAGCCATATCGTATAATTTTATCATGGCCATCCCGCCCTCCTTTTTATTTTTATTCACCCTTATTCCAAACCTGCCTTTTATTTCAAAAAAAAGTATCCAGGTACAATTACACGGCCTTGTTTTTGATATCATTCCATCCAAGGTTTATAATAAAGAAATCATAAAATTCATTGATTCATTTATTTATGATTCAAAGATCGGTGTGCTTTCTTTTGGTTTGTTATTGTCATTGTTTTTTGCATCCAGCGCCATGATGGGCCTGATGAGGTCTTTCAATAAAAAATATCTTGGCTTCCAAAAAAGAAGGGGGCTTCATGAAAGATGGGTTGCAATAAAACTGACGATCATTTTATTTGGGCTTTTAGCTGGTTACCTCATATTATTAATTTCACAAGGGGCCATACTGAAAGTGCTTGTACGCAATAGTTCCTGGAGAGATATCATTTCATATACCAGGTGGGGTTTTATTATACTGCTAGTATTCCTGGCCATTGCTTTTATTTTTAAATATGCGCCCGCTGTTCATAAAAGATGGAAACTGAATTCTCCTGGAACTATTTTGGCAACTTTTCTAAGCATAATGGCATCTGTTGGATTTTCTGCATTTGTGAAAAATTTCGCCAGTTACAATGTTCTTTACGGGTCCATTGGTACCATCATGATGATCATGGCATTGATTTATGTGAACTCATTGGCGTTGTTGATTGGATTTGAGTTGAATGTGAGTATCAAATCCCTGAAAACGATCGCTACACAAAGAGAAATGGAGGAAAGGAATAATGTTGTATAAATTTATATAAGTGGTAACGGCTACCTTACTTATTTCATTAACTTTAATTTTAATTATTAAAAATGAATAATCATGAAAAAAATGAAGTCTTTTTTTGTAACTGGTATCATTGCTGCAACATTGGCTTTTACTGTTTCAGGTTCTTTGTCAATTGGAAGTGAAATGCCCAAGTCAGATCTTAAAATGAAAGATGTATCCGGAAAAGAAATTGCCATGAAGGACGCTTTAAAAGACAATGGAGT
>JAYSWW010000339.1:0-3682 GCA_043717805.1 Ferruginibacter sp. | reverse complement strand
TTTTGAACAATTTGTCAGGCCACTTAAAGTATTTGATCTTATAAGTAACAGGCCACTTTGAGTGGCCAGACACTTAATAAATCCTGTTACTTATATTATGCCTTCACTTGTTCACCTGTTTTACCAAACCTCCTTTCCCTTTGCTGAAAATCAAGGATCGCCTCATATAAGTTTTCCTTTCTGAAATCCGGCCACCGGGTATCGGTGAAATACAATTCGGCATAAGCCAGTTGGTATAATAAAAAATTACTGATCCTGTATTCACCACTGGTTCTTATCATCAATTCGGGATCGGGAAACTGGCTGGTACATAAATATTGGCGTAAGGTATCCTGGCTTATATTGTCAGCGGATATTTTACCTTTTTCAACTTCCCTTGCTATGTGCTGAACGGCATTCACCATTTCCCACCGGCTGCTGTAACTTAAGGCCATGATGAGGTTCAGCCCTGTATTGGTGGCTGTTTCTGCCAATGCTTCTGAGAGTTCATTCCTGGCATTTTCGGGAAGCATTTCAATATCCCCGATCACATGAAGTTTGATGTTATTTTTATTCAGGGTGGGAACCTCTTTCCTGATCGTATCTACCAGTAATTCCATCAAGCCGGTTACTTCATATTCCGGCCTGTCCCAGTTTTCTGTACTGAAAGCATACAGCGTCAGGTATTTTATGCCCAGTTCCGCAGCTCCTTCCACAATATTTCTAACACTTTCCACTCCATGCAAATGACCAAAGAGCCGATCTTCGCCTTTTTCCTGTGCCCAGCGACCATTTCCATCCATAATGATGGCTATGTGGCTTGGCAACCTGTCGAAATCTATTTTATCTTTTAATGTCATTGAATGTTGTACTATGTATGATCAGGTGCAGCACCCGATTTTGGGCAGCAAAGCTAACAAATTTTGAGTGAATACCTTAAAACAACAGAGGTTATAATTTTATAAGCTTACCATAGTAAAGTTTATCATCAATAAGTATCCGGTAAATGTAAATGCCGGAGGGTTGATGTGAAATATCCGGTTGAAAACAGTTTTTTGACCGAAATACGATGCAACCCTTAAAATCTGTGATGATGATTTCATCAGCATAGCGCCTGGTTCCATTCATTTGAATATTATAAATCCCGTTGGAAGGGTTGGGAAAAAGGTTAATAGAAAATTCTGCATTAGGAATGGGTGCACCGGATGCACATGCCTGTTTCGCCTGGTAATATCCCGGTGCATCAGCGATGCGTTTTGATATGCTGCAGTCTTCCCCGGAAATTAAGGTAACGATAGAATTGGGTGATACATAATCCGGCAGGTCAATCGAATGTTCATTGCCAAAATACATCCACCTGCCATTGTCATAGATTTCCCATTTAAGTTCAGCGCCTGGGTTTGAAATTGCCGACAAATGCGTTATGCAATTTCCTGAATTTGAATGAATGCTTATCATAAAATCAAGGGATCTACATTGTTTTCTTTTTCCATAAACAAGCATATTATTTAAATTGGCAAAACACAGGTTATACTGTTCCATTTTAAATACCTGCCAGAAGGCATCCTGCTGACCGGCCGGAACATTGATGAAAAACAAAGCAGAGTCATGGGCAGAAACAAGGTTGGGTTCTACCCTGTTTCCATAACTGTCTTTAAAAACAAATGCCTTGCTTATTTCATTTGCAGAAGCAAAACCAAGGCCACCTGAATTTGAATTATTGACACTAAAATAAATTTTTTGCAGCCCTGCCGGAACATAAAAAAATCCCGGCAAGCTTGTCAGGTCTGTACGGTAATTCTCTGTTTTATTGCCAAGGAATGCGCTGTTCTTATAAAAATAATTACCATTGCAACTGATAACCAGGTCGGCCGATGACCGATATTTAGATACAACTGATAATTTATACATACCTGCACGGGGCAGGCTGACCGTTATTCTCCCTCCAGGGGCTGTTGAATTCACAGAAAAATCCCTGATAATCTCCAATCCTTTATCAGCCGCCTCTACAGTAAAGTTAATCATGCCTTTCCCGGGTGTATTGAACCCCGGCACATAATTGATGGCAAAGCTGCCCGGCGAAACTGCTTTTATATAAAATTCAGCCCTGTTCGGGTAAGATGAACCGTTGGTATACCCGATCTTAACTGTAATTTTTTCTGCAGGAAGTATATTTGAACTGCTGATCTTATTTAATATAAAATCTGAATTTTTCAGATCATACCCCGAAACAATACCCATGCAGTTGTTATAATCAATGATATAATCTGCATCAACTTCGTCATTGGTAATCAGGGGCAGGGAACCATTTCGGTAAGCAGTTCCATTGTTTACATTATAAGCAATGTAAAAAGGGTCTGTGGATTCATAACGATTTACAATATCTGTAATAATAAAATAACTGTTTACAAGCTGAAGCTTATTGGTTTTTGCCAGATAAACACAAAGCGCTGCTGCCTTCCCGGATTTTTCAATATGACTGCGCTGATCAAAAAGCCAGTCGTAATATAAAATCATGTAATGCAGGTAAGCTTTTAATTCACGTATCCTTTGTTGTATGATGACAGGAGACTGGCGGGTTTGTATAACTGCATCATTCAGCAGTTTAAAATATAACGGAACCTTGTATTTGTTATCCTGAATATAATCGCCCACTGTAACCGTGTTATCATCGGACCATTGATGCAGTAATTGGTTGATGGTGCCTGAAGCAGGACCAAACATGGCTGAACAAAAATCATAAAGAGAACTGTCTACATCTTTCTTATCAAGCAAGGCATGATTTGCTGCCAATAAAAAAGGAAGGCTTGCGAATTTAGCCGGTGAAGCTTCCCAAAGAACGCCCTGGCTGTTTTTTTCTTCCAGGCGTTGCAAGGTATTTTTAAGATCGCTGAGATAAAACATAGGCGTTTCACCACCCCATTGAGGAATATTCAGGTAATGGTATTCTGAGATATTATTTAACTTTTTATACCACCTGTTGAGCAGCCCCTTTGCACTTGTTTCATTTTGAAATGCAGTAGGAACAACCTGTATATCTATATAACTATTGACCGGAATATTTGAAGAAGGCACATCTGCATGACTTGAATATGCATATAATTGAAGGTGTTTGCCGGGATAAACTGCATTGATATTTTGTGCAGTAAAATTTGCAAGGGTTATTTGCTGGTTGCTTTCATTATCATAATCATAATTACTGCACCCGGAATTGTCTTTTGAATTTCCCCACCGTGAACCATCCGGAACTTCTATCCCGATATGATCATTATTGAAGTCAAAATTTCTATAATGATCTGCATACAGTGTTTTATTTCCAAAAATGATATTTTTAAATGCAGTGAATTTCTGTTCAATTGCATCACTCCACAATTGCATGGCAGCATTGTTGTTCACATCGGGTACTGATTGTGTTGTTGCAACCCTTGATCCGTCATAACAGGCAACATAGCAAGGATTGTTTTGAATTGCTGAATAATAATTTCCGGCCATAATATCGCCCCTGTGCCCTGCAAACCTGTATGCACCAATCATACAGTTTCTTCTTTGATACATTGCCCAGTTGTGGCCATTCACTCCATAATAGGTATCCCAGCCATAATTATCATCATTGTCCATAGCCCAGCGATTGTGGCCTCCGCTGATGAACCAGCTTTTGTATTTATACGCACTTGTGTAAAATTTGTAAATGGGTTTATATGGG
>JAYSWW010000338.1:0-9467 GCA_043717805.1 Ferruginibacter sp. | reverse complement strand
TTGTATATACGGCTAAAATGCTGTTTGCTGTCATTGATAAGATAAAAGCAGGTTATTTTGAGGAAGGCAGTCGAATAATCTGCCTGCATACGGGAGGGTTGCAGGGCAATGTCTCATTACCCATTACAACTTTAGTTTTTTAATTCAAATCACATCGCTTTATATTTGTGCAACAGATATACCGGCAGCTGCTTAAATTAACAGGCGTAAGTGTTTTCAATAACTATGAAGAAATATAAATTTCTTATTTTATTATTATGTATCTCGGCTATACAACATGTATCAGCACAGGAGGTTTTGCCCAATATTACAGTAAAGGATTACAGCGGAAAAATAATTGTAAGCTGGCAGAATGCCTATAATATACCTGTAACAAATATCAGCATTCAACGTTCTTATGACAGCTTGAAAAATTTCAGCAGCATAGGTACCGTATTAAATCCCCAAAATCTTGAAAATGGATTTGCAGACGATCATCCGCCTTACAATAAAATGTATTACCGCCTATTTATAAGTTTTGAAGGTGGCTCTTATCTGTTCAGTAATACAATAAGGCCGGTAAAAGACCCACCGCTTGTGAAAAAAGAAATTGCCATTGCCAATATTGATATAACAGCAGCTGTCCCTGAAGTTGGTAATGAAGTTAACAATGCGGATTCTATGAAAAACACCGGTATAAAGGACCCTTCAAAAGTTCCCCGTTTTCCATGGGAGTTAAGCCCCTTAAAAGATTCGGTTTCCAAATCTGCTATTAAAAAAGAACCTGTTGTTGTAAAAATTGATCCGGAAGTAATTACTTATCCAAGTCAGCGGATTTTTACCGGAAGGGAAAATAATCTTGTGATACATTTAAAAGATGCCGTTGTAAAAAAATACAGTGTAAAATTCTTCGATGAAAATGACAAGATTTTATTTGAACTTTTAAAACTCAAAGAAGAATACCTGATCGTTGAAAAAGTAAATTTTATTCATTCTGGTTGGTTCCACTTCGAATTATATGAGAATGGCAAACTGATCGAAAAAAATAAATTTTTCATCGGTAAGGATGGAAAAAATGATCTCAATAAAAGAGGAAATAATTAATTAAACCAGGGTAACTTCAAATATCTTTTCAAAATTCCTTTTTAAACTGTTTTTTACTGATCCCATGTCAACTGTAGTTCCGGTTTCCTTTTCAATGGATGTTACCTCTTTATTCTTTATTCCACAGGGAATGATATTTTTGAAGTAATTAAGGTCTGTATTCACATTCAATGCAAAACCATGCATGGTTATCCAACGGCTGCAACGAACACCTATGGCAGCTATTTTTCTTTCTTTACCCGGAATACCTGGCTGTACCCAAACCCCTGTTTCACCTTTACTGCGTTCACCTGAAATCCCATATTCAGCAATCGTATGAATGATTACTTCTTCCATATTACGCAGGTATTTTCCAATATCAGTATAAAATTTTTCAAGGTCAAGAATAGGATATCCAACAATTTGCTGTAATCCATGAAAAGTTATATCACCTCCCCTGTTTGTTTTGAAAAAACCAATGCCCTTTTCTAACAGTTGCTTTTCGCTCATCAGCACATTATCCATACTACCACTTTTACCCAGTGTATAAACCGGTGGGTGCTCACAAAGAATAAAATAATGACTGGTAGGCAATGCCCCAGGGGCTAAAATTGATTCACTTATTCTTGCAGATGACTTGATGGAAACGTTTTCCAGTAAAAGGTTTTCCTGGTAATCCCACGCCGATTTGTAATCGATTATACCTAAATCTTTAAATATCACTTGCTGCTTATCCAAATCAATGTTTTAATTTGCAAAGTTAACGGAAAGATACAGGATACTGCCCGCCGGGCTGAACGCCGTTCGGACAGGGATACAGGATTCCAGAAATAAAAAAAGAGAAACAAGAAACGTTCTTTATATGAATAATCAAAAAGAAATAGAAGAAGAATTACCCGAATCGGAGGAGTTGTATGAAAAACATTCCATTACAATAGATAAGGGACAGGAACCGCTGCGTATAGATAAATTTTTAATGAGCCGCATCGAAGGTGCTACCAGGAATAAGATACAGCAGGCGATAGAAAATGAACTGGTGATGGTCAATGAAAAACCGGTCAAGAATAATTATAAAATAAAGCCGGGTGATAAAATAATAATTTTTGACAGCAATTCACCCGAATCCTCAGAAATAATACCCCAAAATATACCACTTGATATCGTTTATGAAGATGATGATATTTTTATTATCAATAAACCGGTTGGCATGGTTGTACATCCGGGAAGTGGCAACCCCGATGGTACTTTGATCAATGCCATTGCCTGGTATCTCCAGGAAAATTGTCCCGCAATTGATGAAAGTGAATTAACCCGTTTTGGATTGGTGCACAGAATCGACAAAAACACAAGCGGTCTGATCGTAATGGCCAAAACCCAAAAAGCAATGAGCGACCTGGCCAAACAATTTTTCAATCACACAGTTCACCGCCGCTATGTTGCATTGGTTTGGGGCGATTTTGATGAGAATGAAGGAACAGTTGTTGCACATGTTGGGCGGCACCTTCGCTTTAGAAAATTATTTACTGCCTATCCCGAAGGCGATCATGGAAAAGATGCCATTACACATTATAAAGTACTGGAAAGGTTTAATTATGTAACATTGGTAGAATGCAGGCTGGAAACCGGACGCACCCACCAGATCCGGGTTCACATGCAATACATCGGCCATCCATTGTTCAACGATGATTTTTATGGTGGTGACCGGATCGTAAAAGGAACTGTTTATACCAAATACAAACAATTTGTAGACAATTGTTTTACTCTTTGTCCTCGTCAGGCATTACACGCAAAAGAATTGGGATTTATTCATCCAACAACAAAAGAACCCATGCTTTTTACCAGTGAATTACCCGAAGATATGAGCAGCGTGATTACAAAGTGGAGAAAATACAGCCAGTTTAAAAATACTGAATAAACTTTGTACCACTTTCAGTCATAGTATTTTTGTAACAAAAAAACAGCCGCCAATTCTCAAAAATACAATGAAGAACAAAGGAAGAAAAAAATTAAAAACCAAATGCTATGTTGAATAAAATAAATTTTTCAATTCTGTTGATCTTTACTTTCAATAGTATGTTTGCTCAAACAAGCATTAAAAGAGACAAGGAAATTGAACAGATGGTTAAAGAAGTTTCACCCGATTCATTAAAATTTTATATAACGAATTTAGTTACTTTCGGTACCCGCAATACTTTAAGCACACAAACAGATAATAAACGTGGTATTGGTGCGGCAAAGAACTGGGTGCTGAATAAATTCAAACAGTTTGCATTACAATCGAACGGAAGGTTGACTGCATTCATAGATACCACTACCCTTCAACCCGATAAAAAAAGAATTGACACGCCAACTGTTTTAGGCAATGTTGTGGCAACACTAAAAGGAACCGATCCCGATGATAAAAGAATTTTCATCATCAGCGGCCACCTTGACAATATGCGTACAAATGTTATGGACAGGACAAACGACGCCCCGGGTGCAAATGACGACGGCAGCGGAACCGCAGCAGTTTTAGAATGTGCAAGGATAATGAGTAAACATAACTTTCCTGCAACAATTGTGTTTGTTGCAGTTAGTGGTGAAGAACAGGGTTTATTAGGCGCTTATTTTATGGCCAATAAAGCACGAAAAGAGCATTGGGATATAGAAGCTGTATTGAACAATGATATCATGGGTAGCAACAACAGCAATGAAACGAATATCATTAACAATACAAAAGTGCGGGTTTTCAGTGAGGGATTACCTGCATATGAATTGGAAAAAAATGCAAAAACAATCCGCCAGCTCGGATTGGAAAATGATGGCATATCAAGACAACTGGCACGTTATGTGAAAGAAACCGGTGAACGATATGTAGATAATATTGAAATTGTTATGGTTTACCGCAACGACAGGTTCTTACGTGGCGGTGATCATACGGCATATGTTGATAACGGATTTGCCGCCGTGCGAATAACTGAAATGAATGAGAATTATACCCGTCAGCACCAGGATGTGAGAATTGAAAACGGAATACAATATGGCGACCTGCCGGAATTCATAGATTTTGAATACCTAAGAAAAAATACGGCGATCAATTTATCCAATCTTGCCAACCTGGCCAAAGCACCTGCCATACCTGAAGAAGTAAAAATTGATGTAAAAAAATTAGGCAATACATCTTACCTCTATTGGAAAAAACCCAAATCCGGGAAAGCTGCCGGTTATTATATATTGATAAGGGAAACAACCAGTGCTGTATGGCAAAAGAAGATCTATACAGAAGGCCTTGAGATCATGTTGCCTTATTCAAAGGATAATTATTTTTTTGCAGTGCAATCGGTAAATGAAGAAGGGAATGAAAGCCTGGCGGTTGTTCCGGGAATTGGAAGATAATGACTGCTGTAAATCAATCAATGCTGAAAAGACCTTTCAAAAATATTATGCAAGATCAACCAAACGCAAATCCTGAACTCCTGCTTCAAGTAATAAGCATGAAAATGCCATTTGGAAAATATAAAGGAACCACATTAAGCAAACTGCCAGTAAGCTACCTCGAATGGTTTTCTCAAAAAGGATTTCCTGCGGGAAAACTGGGAATACTGTTGCAAACAATATATGAGATCAAACTAAATGGACTGGAATACCTCCTGGATGGATTGAAGAAATAATTGTCTGCTGTAAATTTTACAACGGTGTATTGGCACTATGGTTTTCAGGACAAAGAATGACCTATTCAAAATCAAATAACGTTGCAGTAAAAATCCCCCTTTCCCTTTTTTTAAAAATAGCTTTCCAGTTACCGTTATACCTTATTAAGGAAGGCACTGTTAGATTTTTATAGGTACTCATCTGTACTTCCATTTTTACTTTAAAATCATATACGCCTGCATCATAACTCAGGGAATAATTCCTCGCAACCACTTCATAGCTGCTGTCATTGAACCATGTAGTCATCTCATCAATTACAACATAGCTTTCACAGCCGGATTTTACTTTTTGTTTAAAAATATAGCAATAGGTTCCGTGAAAAAAATCCATATCAATGCTCAGGTCATATTTATCGGCCAGTTCATCATCAAATAAGGCTGTCTTATTACTCATAAACGGAAGGCCATTGATCCTTTTGCCGGGGTTAAAGAACAACATTTTCAATTGCTCCTTATGTTTTTCCATTCCCCGCTTCCCTTCAGTTGATATGAGAGTTCCTTTTACAATATTATCTTCCCCGCATATACTGTCTTTTGTAAAAAAAAGTGCCGCATACATTTGAGCAGTATAATAATTGAATTCATGGGATTCATTATACATGTCTCCTGTTACGGTCTCATCGATCACCTGCATTGTTCTGCAATTGCCATGGTGCAACTGCTTTGTTTTACTGTACAAGGAAGCTTCAGGGTTTTGCTTTTTATCAACCATCCTGATGTCATTGATGGTTGTAAACCCCAAAATATGAAGGTTGCGGAAAGCTTTGTAAAAACTACTGTCATTTTTGATGCGCTCAATAAAAGTGGGAACATTCAGCTTATTGTCTACGATCACTTCACTGAGGGTAATGATCTTTTTACCAACCACAATACTGCTGTCGCCAATTGCCTGGGCTGACAGTTCAAAACAAAAAATAATAAAATAAAATAAAGATATGAGTGCTTTCATTGTATTGCAAAGTAAACAGCATTTTTTCTAAAAGAAGCCTTTCATTTTAATTTTCTATATTTGATCAACTTAATAAATGTTTAAATGAGAAAATCACTATTGCTTATTATTGGAATTATAATTATACAAATTTCCAATGCCCAATCATCTTTCAGCGAGAGCGTGAAAGATCATTATCAAAAAACCTATCAGCAGGCATTGCAATACAATGATATCAATGTTGCCATTAATTCATTGCAGAATATTATGGCTGAAACACCGGGTAATGATAAATTCCTTTTGAAAGATACTTTGTCGATGCTCTATTTTGCATCAAAGAATTATTATTCGGCTTTACTACTGGCAAAAGAAGTGTATCATTCAACCCCTTCGAATGTCAATGCACGTGCCAGGGCCGGGGAATGCAATCAGAACCTTGGTGAAACAAAAGATGCCATAACAGATTATGAAATAGTAGCTCCGGTTTTAAAAAACCCTTATTATTATTACCAGTTAGCTGTATGCCAGTATGGACTAAAAAGAATCACAGAATGCGAAACCAATATCAATAAAGTATTGATCGATACAAACAGCAATAAAATTGGCGTGTCTTTTATATTACCAAACGGCAATGAACAACAGGTTCCGGTTAGTGCTGCAGTGTTAAATATGAGGGCAGTGATGAGAATGGATGCAAAGAATTATACAGATGCCAAAAAATACCTTGAAAATGCTTTGCAGATATTCCCGGAATTTGAAGGAGCAAGACAAAACCTCAATTACTGCAATGAGAACTTAAAAAGCACTAAACCTGCCAAATCTTCCCCGGTAAATAAAACAAAAACCAAAGGCTGATTTAATTCAATCCTGCGATGATAAAGGCCGCCAAGAGATCATTACGTCTATTGTATTTAATACAACGTTTTTTTGGTAAACCAAATGACTATTATTTTGGGAATACCATCCTGTAATCAACATTAATCTTCCCTTTGCTGATATCATCAAGCTTGCGTTTCATCAGCGTGCGTTTCAAGGGCTTGATATGATCAATGAACAATTTACCGATGATGTGATCATATTCATGCAGGATGATCCTGGCAGTCAGCCCAATGAATGTTTTTGTATGAGGTTTGAAATGCTCGTCAACATATTTCAGTGTTACAAATTCATTTCGCATTATATCTTCCCTGATCTTGGGTATGCTCAGGCAACCTTCATTGTAACTCCATTCCTTTCCATTCAATTCAACAATATGAGCATTGATGAAAACGCCTTTAAAACCGGGCTCGTCGGGATATTCTCCTTTTTCATCATCATCCTGGTTTGCAAATATCTGTTCACTGTCCATAACAAACAAACGGATATCCTTATTTATCTGCGGGGCTGCCAAACCTACGCCATTGCTGTTATACATGGTTTCCCACATATCCCCGATCAGCTTTTCCAGGGCAGGGTATTCGGGTGTTATGTCTATACAAACCTTTCTCAAAATGGGAGAACCGTATGCAACTATCGGAAGGATCATTCGATTAATTAATTAGCTGTAAAGTTAACCAATATCAGTTTACTAACCAACCTTCCCTGCTATACTGAACGATTATTAAATAATATTGAACAAGGAACAAGGAATGCTGAATATGGATCGAAGCAGCACACTTCATGATTCGAAATTCCTTGTTCCTTGTTCAATATTAAAAATAATCAACCCTGAATATAAGTGAGAATTTATACTAAAAAGCCAGAAATAAAAACACACTTTATTTACAACTTAACTCAGACTAATACTTTGCAGATATTCCTGTAAAATGATCGTGGCTGCAATTTCATCCACTATTTTTTTATCCCGCCTGTCTTTTTTCTTCATCCCCATTTCAAGCATGGCATCCTTAGCCATTTTAGATGTATAGCGTTCATCCACTTCTTTGATTGGCATTTCAGGGAATTCTTTTTTTATTTTTTTGATCGCCGCAACAACAAGTGAGGTGCCATGTGTATCAGATTCATCCCAGTTTTTTGGCATACCGATTACAATAAGTTCAACAGTTTCCTGTTGAAGATATTTTTTTAGAAACGGGATCAACTCATGAGAAGCAACTGTAGTTAAACCGGTAGCAATTATTTGCAATGGATCGGTAACAGCAATGCCGGTTCTTTTTCCCCCATAATCTATTGCTAATATTCTTGCCATATTAAAAACCCATAAGGGTAAAATTATTTTGTTAAGAAAAGATCTATTAATACAAAGACTGAAAATACGACGGACGCAATTCCATTGGCCGTCATAAATGCAATATTTACCCGCCTGAGATCGGTTGGTTTAACGATCGAATGTTGGTAAAACAACATTCCAAGGAACACTCCAATTCCGATCCAATACCACAATCCAAATTTTCCATATACTCCGGCAGAAACGATACAAATTGCAGAAAACAAATGAAGCAATTCAGAAATACGCAATGCCCTCGTTTTGCCAATAGCTGCAGGTATTGAATGCAAATTTTGCGCTTTGTCAAATTCTTCATCCTGCAATGCATAAATGATATCAAAGCCACTTACCCAAAACAAAACAGTTAAAGAAAATAAAATCGGTAAAAAATCAAACGCTCCGGTTACGGCTAAATAAGCACCAATGGGCGCCAGGCTTAAACCAATGCCCAGTACCAAATGACACAATGGAGTAAATCGCTTGGTATAACTGTAAAACAACACCACAAATAAGGCAACAAAACTCAAATAAAAACAAAGCTTGTTGATAAACCAGCAACAAACAATAAAGGCTATGCAATTGAGGATCACAAATACCAATGCATTGTTCGCATGTATAATTCCATTAGGAATTTCCCGAATGGCAGTACGGGGATTCTTCGCATCAAAGTTTTTATCAAGCCATCTGTTAAAAGCCATGGCAGCACTACGTGCAAAAACCATACAGAGAACAACCAGCATTAATTTCACCAGATTATCTTTCTGCACAATAAAATTCGTAGTATCATTATTCCAACCTGTTTCTTTGTTAAGGTTTCCGGCATCGTGTTTATTAATCACCCCTAAAGAAAACCCGATCAGTGCAAAAGGCATAGCAAAGATCGTATGAGAAAATTTTATAAGTGAAAGATAGTTTTTTATTGTTGTCATTTAGTATTCAATTCGATGTCTGATTTATTTTAATTTGAAAAGCGAACAAGAAACAAGTTATTTCGAATTAAGAAATGTCTTCCGATCAACATTCAGTATTCCTTGTCAATGTTTGATATTATTTTTCTATTCTTGTTCTTATGATCTCCCACAAAACCACACCAGCCGCTGTTGCAATATTCAAAGAATGTTTCATTCCCAACTGTGGTATCTCTATACAGGCATCACACTGCAAAATTGTTTCCTGTTCTACACCGGTAACTTCATTTCCAAAGATGACAGCTATCTTTTCTTCTTTTTTAAAATCCATACGTTGCAGTGCATGGCTATTAACAACCTGTTCTACTGCATAAACCTTGTAACCGGAATTTTTTAAATGTAAGATCGCTTCTGAAGCATTTGGAAAATATTGCCAGTCCACAGAATCTTCAGCACCCAGGGCAGTTTTCTTGATTTCTTTATGAGGAGGTTTGGCAGTATAACCTGTGATATAAATTGCTTCCAGTAAAAAAGCATCAGCCGTTCTGAATAAACTACCAACATTGTAAGCACTTCGTACATTTTCAATTACTGCAATAACCGGTGTTTTCTCTGAGCGTTTGAATTCTTCCACTGTTTTGCGGTTCAGCTCATCCATGCTTAATTTCTGCATG
>JAYSWW010000337.1:0-3689 GCA_043717805.1 Ferruginibacter sp. | reverse complement strand
CTTTATTAGAACTGTTTTCAAACTCGTATCCGCAATATGTCAAAGAACAAAAAGATAGTCAATTGAGTATCTTCGATTTATAACAAGACGCTAATGATGTGAGATGTATGATGCATGATTTGGCAGGACCGGATCTTTAAATCATACATCTAACATCACACATCTAACATCATACATCTAACATCATGCATCTAACATCATACATCTAACATGATACATCTGTCATTCCTCCTTACCTTTGTCCCATGCAAGAACAAATCCTAAAAATCATACAGGCTTCCATTGATGTGAAATTACAGGTATTGGAGAATAAGGAATTACAGAAGACAGTTGGCAAAGCTGTTGAAATGCTTGTAACTGCTTTCAAAAATGGCAACAAGGTTTTATTTTGTGGCAATGGTGGCAGCGCTGCGGATGCTCAACACCTGGCTGCAGAGTTCAGTGGCAGGTTTTATACCGACCGTGAAGCACTACCGGCTGAAGCTTTGCATGTTAATACCTCTTACATGACAGCCGTGGCAAATGATTACAGTTATGATGTGGTGTATTCAAGGATGGTACAGGGGATTGGTAAAAAAGGCGATGTACTGGTGGGTCTAAGTACATCAGGGAATAGCATCAATATTGTTAAGGCCTTTGAGACCGCTAAGTCAAAGGGCATGTCGACAATAGGTTTTACCGGGGCTACCGGTGGTAAAATGAAAAACATTTCTGATCTTTTGATAAATGTTCCTTCAACTGATACCCCAAGAATACAGGAAAGCCATATTTTACTTGGTCATATTATTTGCCAGTTGGTGGAAGAACAATATTTTACCCCCTCCGCCCCCTAAAAAGAGAACTGGTCCTTATTAATAAAAGTTTAATAAATGCACGAAGATTCTAATAGTACAGAGTTAAACAGCTCCCCTTCAGAGGCGGGGGGGCATCAGGTTTCTGCTATCATCCTCGCCGGCGGTCTCGGCACCCGCTTACGTTCTGCTGTACCCGATCTTCCCAAATGCATGGCGCCCGTTGCAGGAAAACCTTTTTTGTATCATGTTATTCAATACCTGCAGGAACGGGGTGTTGATAGTTTTATTTTTTCACTGGGATATATGCATGAAATAATTGAAGAATGGATATTAAAAAATTATCCTCATTTAAATTATCAATTATCCATAGAAGAAGAACCCCTGGGTACCGGCGGAGCCATTTTACTTGCCTGCAAAAAAGCCAATGAAGAAAATGTATTGGTAGTAAATGCTGATACCCTGTTCAGGGTTGATATAAATAAACTTTTATCCTTTCATCACCAGCACTGGGCCGACTGTACACTCGCATTGAAACCAATGAATAATTTCGACAGGTATGGTGTTGTTGAAATAAACAAGGATGGCAATATACAATCATTCAAAGAAAAAAAATTCTATACCGAAGGACTGATCAATGGTGGTTTGTATGGTTTGAATGTTCCCCGCTTATTAGCTTTCGGTTTACCGGAAAAATTTTCTTTTGAAAAGGATTACCTCGAAAAATATTATTCAACACAAAAAATGATGGGGTTGGTGCAGGATGAATATTTTATTGATATTGGAATTCCGGAAGACCTGGCTAAAGCAAATGCTCAATTTGAAAATTGAAGAATAATTTGGAAATGAAAGAAACTTCAAATATTTAGAACCCCATTTCCAAATTATCACATTTCCAAATTTTCAAATTTCCAAATCATCATACTAATACAATATCAACAATGCTTCCATTAAACCAAATAAATAAAACCTGGACCTTATTCTTAGACAGGGATGGTGTCATTAACTACGAAAAACAGAAAGATTATATCCATTCCTGGGAAGAATTTAAATTTTATGAAGGAGTATTGATAGCCATGAAAAAATTTTCGGAAATTTTTCATCGCATCATTGTAGTTACAAATCAAAAAGGCGTTGGAAAAGGTTTGACCAAACTGGATGACCTGCACAGCATTCACGCAAACATGGAAAGGGAAATAAAAAAATCCGGTGGACGTATAGATGCCGTTTATTATTGCAGCGACCTGGACGACAACAGCCCATTCCGAAAACCAAACCCTGGTATGGGATTGCAGGCAGTGAAACAATTCCCGGATATTGACCTCGCAAAATCTATCATGGTAGGCAATACAATCAGTGATATGGAATTTGGACGCAACCTTGGAACATACACTGTCTTTCTTCCCACTACCCGGCCTGATGTTGATCTTACTGACAAACGAATTGATGCGGTTTGTGATTCATTGCTTGCATTCGCTTCTGCAATCTCCTAAAAACCAGAATAATAATTTTGAAATACTGCGGTACAGAGCCACAGATGTGAAGTATAAAATTATTTACAATAAAAGTGTTTTTCTCTTTGCTCCCGTGCCTCTGTGTCTTCATGTTCCAGAATCAAGTTAACTCGTAAGTTTTAGTTAAAGTTCAGCATTTAAGTACCGGTACATTTTGCATTAAAAATTCTTTATCTAAATTTAGCACATGAAATTTTTCACTATTCTTATTTTCCTGTTATCATTTCAGTTTGCTTCATTTGCACAACGCGTCAGCAAGTCTGATCAAAAGATATTGTTGCTGAAAGAAGATTCAATGAAAATTCACGCTAATAAGCTAATACAGGGCATCAATGCATCCGACAGGTTTAAAGCAGACAGCAATTTCACCCGCATATTTGTACGGGCCCTTGCCACAAAAAATTCATTTTATTACCCCTTTGATTCTTTGTTTTCCATTTCTAAACTTGTTGCACCTGACAGTTCATTCCGGATATTCACCTGGCAAATGGTCATCAATGAAAACATCATACGCCAGCATGGGGCCATTCAGATGAGAACAACTGATGGGTCTTTAAAACTTTTTCCGTTGATAGATAAGTCAGACGTAACACAAAATGTTTCCGATACCGTTGGTAATAACTACGGGTGGATTGGGGCGGTCTATTACAGGATCATCCTTACGAAGAACCTGGGCCATAGTTACTATACTCTGCTGGGCTTTGACGAGAACAATATCCGCAGCAATAAAAAGATAATTGAAGTGCTCGATTTTAAAGATGGAAAACCTTTATTCGGCGGCCGTTTCTTTAGTATTCCCAATGGCAGTCTTGTTGTAAAAAATCCTTCCCGTTATATTATGGAATATAAAAAAGAATCATCGGCAAAATTAAATTACGATGAAGATCTTGGGCTGATCGTGGCAGAGCACCTTGTATCCGAAACCAAAGAACCACAAAAAAAATGGACCTATATTACCGATGGCGATTTTGAAGGTTTCAGGTGGACAAACGGGAAATGGGTATTCATTGACAATGTAAGAAATTACACTTCCCGTGACCCAAATTTACCCCTTGAAAAAACGATCCGGGATGATAAAGGGGAGATTGATTATAATAAACTGAAAGGAAATGAAAATGAACCGGATTCAATTCCTAAGCCGGTTAAGAAAGGCAATTAGTTTGAGGTTTGAAGTTTGAGGTTTGAAGTTTCGTGCCGGGATTGAACTTTGCAAACAACCTCTAACTTCAAACAGCTTTAGTTAATCATTTAATTTCAATACCGCCAAAAACGCCTCCTGCGGCACCTCTACATTCCCGATCTGCTTCATCCGCTTCTTTCCTTCTTTTTGCTTTTCCAATAGTTTACGCTTACGGCTGATATCGCCCCCATAACATTTTGCAGT
>JAYSWW010000336.1:0-3695 GCA_043717805.1 Ferruginibacter sp. | reverse complement strand
TACTGCTTTTATTATTGCCGGCCTCACTCATAGCCCAAACCGTAAAAGAAGATAATACCGGCTCCGTCAAAGCCATCGCCTTTGTAAATTCATTAAATGACCAGCAAAAAGCTATAGCTGTTTTTCCCTTTGAAGATACCAACCGGTATGCCTGGCATTATGTTCCGGCTTCATCGGTGGCACGAACAGGCATTGCCATCAAAGATCTTGAAAGACTGCAAAAGATTGCATTCTATGAACTGCTCAAATCATTTTTAAGTGAGAATGGATATAAGCGAACGCAAACAATCATGAGCTTTGAATACCTGTTGAAGGAAATGGAACCAACAAGTAAAACCCGGATACCGGAAAATTATTTTGTTTCTGTCTATGGCCATCCGGGTAAAGACAATGTGTGGGCCTGGAAATTTACCGGGCATCACCTTGCGCTCAATTTTACTATCGTAAAAAATAAACTGTCATTTGCTCCCTTCTTTTTTGGTTCCAATCCCGCCGAAGTAAGACAGGGAACGCAAAAAGGTTTGCGTATTCTTAAAGAGGAAGAGGATCTGGGCTTTGAGCTGATGAATTCGCTGAATGCTGAACAAAAAAAGATTGCCTTGTTCCAATTAAAAGCATTTGCAGATATAGTAACTACAATTGCTAAAGATGTGGTGCCGCTGGAGCCGGTTGGCATCCTGATGAAAGAGCTGAACAACGTTCAAAAAAACATCGTGAATAAACTTATTGTAGCTTACCTGTCTTCCATGTCGCCCAGGCTGGCCAATGCAAGAATGGCCATGGTAAAAACAGAAGATAAGAATGATATCCGTTTTGGGTGGGCAGGCGGGTTGGTTAAAGGCGAACCACATTATTACCGGCTCCAGGGAAAAACTTTTTTAATTGAGTTTGATAATACACAGAATGATGCCAATCATATTCACCTGGTATGGCGGGATTTCAATGGTGATTATGGTGAAGACCTGCTGAAAGAACATTATATGAATTCAAAACACCAGCACTAAAACTTATTGAAAGGAAGATTCTCTTCGCCAGATAGGTGTTCGGTAAAGAGCAGCGTACTTTGGTGGAGTTTTTTTCAACCGCATGACTTAAGGGGGATTCAGACTGGCCATCATTGCAGACAATCGGACTAAATATAAAATGGCCTTTCTTGCTGCAGTATTTCCCAAACAACCTTGTTTGATCAACACTGCTGCTATATCGTATCCCCTCCACTAACCCCATATTGCAATCCTAAAACTCCCGCCTCATCTTTGCCTTTATGGAAAATGAAAAGATAAGCCAGGCAATACTAATGCAACAACATATAGATGCCTGTAAAGCCAGTGGGCAAACAGTAGCAGCGTATTGCAGCGGCCATTCAATTAAAGCCCACCAATATTATTACTGGCAAAACAAATTGCAACCGGCAGCACCGGGTAAATTCATAAGCATCGCTGCGTCTTTATCAACGGTACCTGTGAGTATAGATTTTATAAATGGCACCCGTATTCGTTTCGAAACATTGCCACCCGTAGCGTATATAAAACAATTAATGGGATAGCATGTTGCACCTTAGCACTAATGAACGTTATTATTTTTACAACCAGATAACAGACATGCGCAAGGGCTGTTATGGCTTATGCGGCATTGTGCAAAATGAGCTAAAGAAAAATATTTTGCTGGGCGATGTGTTTGTATTTATCAACAAACGGCACAATCAGATTAAATTATTGCAATGGGATAAAGATGGTTTTGCCTTGTATGAAAAACGATTGGAGAAAGGGCTGTTTGAACAACCTGATAATAGACAAAATGACCCTGACATTTTGCTTACCCACCTGCAATTACAGCATATTTTGCAGGGCGTTATTTTAAAATCTGTCAGGCATAAAAAAAGATTTACAGTAAAGGTTTAATCGTGATGTAAATCTTGTCCTGTAGCGTTTGTATGGCATAATAATTGACAAGTCTGTTTATCAATTCTACTGTACCACATACCGATTTTAAAAGTTTGTATGAACAACAATTTTCTATTGTAAATGAACAACAAAAATTAATAGAGCTTTACCAGATAAGCATTGCTAATCATCTTACAATTGAGGCAAAGCATCAGGAAGCGAATGAACTTCAATCTCAAAAAATAAATTTACTACAGCTTCAAATCCTCGAGTTACAAAAATTTATTTTTAGCGGCAAGCAGGAAAAATTTAAGCCTGCTGCTGGTAGCAACGAACTGCAAACCGTCTTATTTGAAAACGATAAACTGGGCGAAGTGGTGGCAGAAAGCACACAACAGGTAAAGGGCTATGAGAAAAACAAAACCGTTGTTCGTGTAAATCACCCGGGCCGCAAACCCTTGCCGGCACATCTACGCAGAGAAGAAATAATCTTAACCCCCACAGAAGATGTAACAGGCCTGCAACCGGTAGGCGAAGAAATAACAGAAATATTAGAATATCAGCAGGGCGAACTGTATGTAAAAAAATACATTCGCCCCGAATATATAAAACCTGCAGCAGATGGCACACAGGCAAAACGGGTTATAGCAGCATTGCCCAATATGCCCATAGCAAAAAGTTATGCAGGGGCATCCTTACTGGCGCACCTGATGGCAAGTAAATATATAGATCACTTGCCTGTTTACCGGCAGGTGCAAATGTTTAGCCGCCAAAAAATAAAATTAGAAACCAGCACCATCAGCAATTGGTTCAGGCAGGGATGCAACCTGCTGGAGCCGCTCTATCAGGCACACGAACGGCAAGTACTCTGCGCAAAATATTTAGGTGCCGATGAAACGCCCATTAAAGTTTTAGATAAAACCAAAAAAGGCACAACACATCAGGGATATTATTGGGTGTATTACAACACGCAGAGCAGGCAGGTATTGTTTAAATACCAAACAGGTCGTGCCGCAGTGTGGCCAAAGGAAACGTTGAAAAATTATAAAGGCTATCTGCAAACAGATGGGTATGCAGCGTACAATCAGTTTGACGAAATAGAAGGCATTATTGTGCTTAATTGCTGGGCGCATGCCCGCCGTAAATTTATAGATGCACAAGACTTTGATAATGCAAAGGCCGGTGAAGTGCTTGTGCAGATACAATTACTGTATGCAATAGAAAAACATTGCACAGAAAATAATTACACCGCAGAGGGAATAAAAAATTATCGCCAGGAGCATGCAGTACCCGTATTAAAAACACTGCACCAGATACTACAAACACAATTAGTAAACAGCTTACCAAAAAGCCCGTTAGGTCTTGCTTTGCAATATACCCTTGCCCGATGGGATAAATTAAATGTTTACACCCAGGATGGAAATTTAAGAATAGACAATAATCTGGTAGAAAACAGCATAAGACCCGTAGCCATTGGCAGAAAAAATTATTTATTTGCCGGCAACCATGAAGCAGCCGGGAGAAGTGCAATGCTATACAGTTTATTTGCTACCTGCAAACTGCACAACGTAAATCCTATCCAATGGCTTACCTGCGTCTTTGAAAATATCAACGACCATAAGATAAACGCAATTGAAGAACTGCTGCCGCAAAATTATGCTGCACTATTGAATAAAAAATGAAGGGGTTGGCTAAGAGGATACTTTCAAAGAACAAATTTAGAAACCAGAATAAGCTTGACAAGAAACAGAAATTCTATCAGAAATATGAATCTGTAGTTATTCTAGAATAAATTGGCAGCTAACAACAAAG
>JAYSWW010000335.1:0-9488 GCA_043717805.1 Ferruginibacter sp. | reverse complement strand
ATGCAACCCTTAAGATCATTGTAGAAAACGGGAATAATATTCAATATATTAACCCGCCATCCTTAAAAAATTTTATTGTACTCAGCGGCCCTAACCAGGAAACTGGCAAAGTTTCTGTGAATGGTTATGTAAAACGATATTCGGCCATTGTTTTTATTTTAAAACCAAAACGCCCCGGGAAGATCAGAATTGATGCTGCCACAGTTACCATTGCCGGAAAAGATTATAAAACCAATGGCACAGAATTGCTGGTAAAAAATACTGCATCTTCAGTTGGTTCGGGTGGCAATTTTTTAGGCACTCCTTTTTCAAGTGTTGATCCTTTTGAAGCACATCGCCCATCCGCTGATTTTACGGATTATATTTTACGCAGGGGCGAAAATGTGGGAGACAAAGTAAATAAGAACATATTGCTCAGGCTTGAAACAGATAAATCAAGTTGTTTTATCGGAGAACCTGTTGTGGCAACCTATAAATTATACACACGTTTAAAAAGCGAAAGCAAATTAACTGAGAATCCTTCATTCAACGGATTTTCAGTTATTGACCTTACCAGCCCGGATATGTCGGACTATAAAAGACAAAAACTGAATGGAAGGGAATACAATGTGTACACCATCCGCAAAGCACAATTGTATCCTTTACAGGCCGGTAATATAGAACTTGAAGCTGCAGAGCTTGAAAATAATATTTCATTCATTAAAAATGAATTTGTAAACGAACACCGGAATGATATGTTAGGAATGTTTGATGATTTTGCTATGACATCCATTCCGCCCGAAGGGATCATAAATCAAACAGTGAATTTAAAAAGTAAACCGGTCACCATACTTGTAAAGCCATTGCCCGCAACAAATAAACCTGCTTCATTTACAGGGGCCGTTGGCGATTTTTCAATTGAAGCTGCTTTACAAAAAAATAATTTTCCGGCAAATGAAACAGGAAAGCTTGTTGTCAGGATCAGTGGAAGCGGCAACCTTCCATTGCTTACATCACCGGTCTTGGTATGGCCTGAAGGAATTGACCCTTTTGATCCAAAAGTTTCTGAAGAACTGGATAAAACAGCTGTACCGGTAAGTGGAAATAAGATATTTGAATATGGCTTTACTGTTAATAAAACAGGAAATTATTTTTTACCGGCTATTGAATTCAGTTATTTTGATCCGGTTACAGCAAAATATAAAACTGTAAATACAAAAGCCATTTCATTTACTGTTACAGCCTCTACAGGCCCCGCAGTTTTTGCATCTGCATCGCCTATCAATAAAGAATCGGTATCAGGCATAAATAAAATATTCAACAACCGCTGGTGGATCATAGAATTCATCGCAATTGTTATTACAGCGGGACTGATCTTTTGGGTAAGATGGGATAAAAGATCAAAAGGTAAAATAAACAAGGTTGAGGAATCAGCAGTTGATACAGCAGAAAAAGAAAAACTGGATGCTATTATTGAAACATCGGCAATGAATCAGCAAAATCCGTTTGAAAAAACTGCAGTTTGTTTATACCAGGATAATTGCATTGATTTTTATACAATATTGAACACCGAACTTAAAACGTATCTGTCAGGTAAATTTTCAGTTAACCTGGCAGAGATCAATACAAAGAATATTGCGGCTGTTATGGATAAAAAAAACATCAGCAATGAAACTATATTGCAGTTGCAGGCATTGTTACACGAAATAGAGTGGCAATTATACACGCCGTTTGAAAGAAATGAAAAATTGGATCAATTGTATCAAAAAGCCCAGGACATCATCCAGCTGATAAATACCTATGATTTCAGGCATCTGTAAATTTATACCCCACACTTCTTACAGAATGGAAATAAACAGGGTTGCGGCTGTCGTCTTCAAAATACTTTCTGAAATTCAAAATGAAATTATCGATGGTTCTTGTAGTGGGATAAACATTGTATCCCCAAACAGATTGCAGTATTTTTTCCCTTGTTACCACTTCGTTTTTGTTTTCAATCAGTAATTTCAGCAACATAGCTTCCTTTTTGGTAAGAGTGATCTTTCTTTCATCTTTACCGTAACATTCAAGTGCTTTAAAATCTATTTTATTTTTGCCGAAAGTATAAATATCAGGAAGTGTTTGTTTTGACGAAAGCACTTCACTTTTTTTAATAAGTTTATTAACCCTGAGCAATAATTCTTCCAGGTTGAAAGGTTTTGTAAGGTAATCATCTGCCCCTTTTTTTAAACCCAACACCCTGTCGGCGCTGCTGCCTTTTGCACTTAAAATTAAAATGGGCAGATCATGGTTATTAAGCCGGATGGTTTCGCAAACAGTTATCCCGTCTATTTCGGGCAACATTACATCCAGGATCATCAGGTCAAAATGTTCCTGGTTTACAAGTTTGAGTGCCGTTGCTCCGTCAAATGCTCCGGTAACCTCATAGTTTTCCAGTTCAAGATTTAACCTGAGTGCTTCGTGCAGGTTCTCTTCATCTTCAACCAGTAAAATGGAATATTTTTTTTCAGCCATATTATAAATTAAACTTCTTTTAATTCTATGATAAATATACTTCCGGTTGGAGAGTTGTCTTTGATCCATATTTTACCGGCATGTGAAGAAACGATCTTATGTGTAAGGTACAAACCAAGCCCGGTGCCTTTTGCACGCCTGGTTGCATCATTCCCCAGCCGGTAAAATTTTTCAAATACCTTTTTCTTTTCTTCTGTATTAATACCCGATCCCTGATCCTCAACATGAATTTCTATTTTTGGGTTATTTCGAAAAACTTTCACGGAGATTGGCTTTTCTTTGGGAGAATATTTTATGGCATTGTCAAGCAGGTTATTAATAACCATTTGCAGCAGGAGAATATCTCCTTTAATAAATAGATCATTTTCGATTTTTGTGTGAATGGCCCTTTGCGGAAAACGTGTTTTAAAATCATTGATACATACCTGTATCATTTCACAGATATTTATTTCTTCAGATGCCATTCTGTATCCTCCCGCTTCGATCTGCGAAGCGATGAGCAGATTGTTACAAAGGCTGTTGAGCCTGTTGGTTTCCTCCAAAGTGTTATTGATGAGCCTGTGTTGTTGAGCTTCGTCCAGTTTTCTCAATTGCAGGGTTTCCAGGTTAAGTTTAGAAACCGCAATTGGTGTTTTTAATTCATGCGTGATGGCCATCATAAAATTTTGTTGCTGGTTGTTGAGTTTCAGTTCCCGGTTAACCGTTCTGTAAACAAAAATGGCCCCTGCTGCGATCAATAAAAAAAATATAGAACCTTCGCCCACATATTGGGAAGTTTTTCTTTTTTTTTCTGCTTCAATCCTGGAATATTGAAAACCATAAGTGGCATCTTCTTTTTTGAGTTGATTTAATTTAAAAATTGTCATTTGTTCATTTTGCCTGCTCAGAGCAATGAACCACCATACCAATGCTGCAATGATATAAGCGAGCAGGAACCAGTAAATGATAAAAACAGATTTTATTTTTTTTGATTTGGGCATTCAAATGGTTTAAGTCGTTTAAAAATCGTTTAAGTCGTTTAAGGCAGGAATAACGTCTTAAACGTCACAAACCTTTTTAAACGTTTTAAATGATGTACTTAATTGCGCTTATCCAATCCCCACGACAATTTACTTCGGAGTGTTTGTAAAAAATTATTTTCATTCAAACGGATGAGGTTGATGTCAAAATTTTCTTTTTTTACAGCCAGCTGAATTTCCTTTGATACGATCTCCCGCCTGCTGTCCAATGTGCATAGAAATCCATCTGTACGGCCTTCTACTTCAAATGATACAATGGTATTATCCGGAACGATGATTGGCCTGATGTTTAAATTATGAGGAGCAACAGGTGTTATAACGAAACTGGCGCTGTCTGGAAATACAACCGGCCCGTTGCAGCTAAGCGAATAGCCTGTTGATCCGGTTGGTGTTGCTACAATCAATCCATCTGCCCAATAGGTATTGAGAAACTCTCCGTTCAGGTATGTATGAATTTTAATCATTGGAGAAGTGTCTTTTTTATGCAATGAAAACTCATTGAGTGCATAGGGAGTTTCTCCGAAAAGCGGAATATTTGCATCCAGGTGAATAAGAGTTCTTTTGTCCAGAACATATTTCCTGTTTGCCAGTGCATCAAATGCAGTATGCAGTTCTTCTTTACCGATATTGGCTAAAAAGCCAAGCCTGCCATAATTAATACCCAATATGGGGATACCGGAGTCTTTTACAAGGGTTACTGTGTCAAGCAGTGTACCGTCGCCTCCCAGGCTTATAATGCAATCTATGCTTGCATCCATGTCTTCACCGGAGTTAAAGGTTGAATATTTTCCTTCCAGATTGATTGCAGAATAAAACTGGTTGAAAAAATCCTGGAAAAAAATGGCTTCTGCACCATGGCTGGTCAGTTCATTGATTAACAGGCTGATGTCCTGGATCTGGTTGTTTTCGATTCCGCGGCTGTATATTGCTATTTTCATAAAATTATATCTGGCAAAAATCCGGAATTTTAAAAACCGACTTTCGCATGTAAAAATATACCGTTTTCCCCTAATTGGTTGAAACTGTATTCAAGATAAATATTTGCATCATACAATGAGAGAATGTCAATACCAAAACCGCCTGTATAAAGAAACCTGTTATTCAGCCTGGTATCAAATTCTTTTTTTATATAGCTATAACCGGCATCGGCATAAGTTTTTGCATAAAATGCAAAGGGTATCCTGGGAACTGCCTTAATATGAAATGGAACATTGATGTGGAATGCAAACAGTTTTTTCCTCAAAGTGTATTTAGCCACAGCCGCAGCCAAGCCATCTATAACATAATATTCAAGCCCCCTGAGATAGAATTCTGAATAGCCGATCGAACGCTGGTTGATGTATGGCTGGGTAAATGGCAAAATTATTTTTGTAAAGATCTGTGCAGTGCTGTACCATTTTTTCTTATGAGTAATGTATTTACTGTAAACTGCAGACAAAGAAAGCATGTTGATCCCTCCTTCAAAACCCAACCCTCTTTTCAAAATGCTGAATCCATATATTTTTCCTTTAAGAGGGTAATTGATATTATCTGTTTTGGAGTAACCGAATGAATAGGAAAAGTCCGTTATTCCCAATGATGATTTACTGCTGTTAAAATAATGGGGATTGTAAAGTGGGTCTATGATGCTGTCATTCAGGTTTACATAATTGTAACCCAACGTAAAAACATGTCTTGTAAAAAATCCTTTACGGATCTGATATGAAACCGATGCAAATAAATTATTCCTCACAAACCCTGGTTTTTTAAAATTCAGAAGTTTGTTGTTATAAGTTGTTTTAAATGCTACTTCACGGTTTTGAGAATAACCGCCGGATACCCTGAAACCCTCTGTTAGCTTTGAGTTGCTGTAAGGAGCATTGTAACTGAATGAAATATTCCGGCTGTATCCATTCAGCAGGTATATGCGAAGCTGGTCGCCACGGCCACTGAAATTGTAATGTGCAAATTTTACACCATAAACAACCCTGTTAAAATCTGCCTGATAAGTTTTAAGCCAGTCATTCAGGTTCCGGTCTACCAATTGAAATTGCGGAGTTGGATATATATACCATTTTTCCCTTACAGTAACATTTACAGATAATTCATGAGCAGAAATGATGACCGGAGATACTTCTGTTTCTGAAAATAAATTGAGGTTGTAAACCTGGTAACGGGCCTGTTCAAGTGTATCAAGTAATTGTGAAATAACCAGGGAATCACCTTCTTTAAAAGGTATCTCACGAAGTATGATATATTTCTTCGTTTTATTGTTACCGAAAATATGAATAGATGTTACCTTAAGCTTTAAACTTGAATCCGATTTTTTCAAATTTGATACTTCATCGTAAAAACCGGGAATTTTATTTACCTGCTGTGCATAACCCGGAAGTATAAATGACAATCCAATGCAGGCGGAAATAATAAATTTATATACTGTCATGCTGCACTGCTTCTGATGTATTCAAGTAAAAAAAATCCGTGTTAATATTACCGGTTGCGATCCGGTGAACTTAGCTCAAATATCCAGGTAATGCATGAAATGGCGGTAATTGTTGTCAATTTCATTTTCAAAATTTTCAATTCCGAATTGAAAACTAACATGATAATCATATCGTTCAAAAGTTGCCACTACAGTTGCTATTTCTTTTTTATTAATATGTAAAGTTATTGTAAGCATACCTGTTTCAGGGTGCACTGTTGTATTTAAATGAAGGATCGTACAATCATTGCTTTCTACAATCCTGCTGATTTCAGATATTGAAAACTGCGACCTTTCCATTTCCAGTACAATGATACCGCCGATCTCATTGGCACCTGAAAAATTCCCCAGGGTTTTTAAGAGATCAGAGGTACTGATTACCCCAATAAAATCGTTTTCTTTGTTTATAACGGGTACAACATTTGTATCAAACTGTATGCTGCAGTTTACGGCGATCAGGAAATGTGCAGTATCTAAAACGGCAGCCTGGATAAAATGTTCCTGTAAAAATTCGATGCTGGTTTTTTGTTCTTCAACATCCAGGAGATCTTCTTCACTGATCAATCCCAGGAATTTATTTTCAGATACAACCGGCAGGTGTGTAACTTTAAAATCATTTACCAGTTGCAATGCCTTGTTTACTGAATCCTGCGGTTTCAGGCGTGGAATATTATCGTTTATCAGGTTTGCAGTTAACATGTTGCCAATTTTTATATTGGTATTTATATTCAGACGATGCTATAAGATACAGACAAAATAAATCCTTACAATGTTGCAGCAGGTGATTTTAATTTTGCAAGGAAACCTTCTAAGACCTTATTGAATTCATCCGGAACTTCCATCATAGGGGCATGTCCGCATTTATCAATAAAATGCAATTCACTGTTTGGTATCAGCCTGTGAAATTCTTTACCTACAAACGGTGGTGTAATAGTATCATTATTACCCCATATCAAACAGGTAGGTTGTTTTACCTGGCTGATCTCCTCACCCAGGTTATTACGGATGGCACTTTTTGCAAGGGCTATTATTTTAATAACTTTTATGCGGTTGTTGGTTATTTCAAATACTTCATTTACAAGATCCTCTGTTGCCATGGCAGGATCATAAAATGTAAGCGCTGTTTTGTTCCGGATGTATTCTTTATCTCCCCGTTTTGGATATGTATCACCCATGCCATTTTCAAATAAGCCGGAACTACCTGATAAGATGAGTGATTTTATGCGGTCAGGATTTTTTAGAATATAGATCAATGCTACATGCCCGCCCAAAGAATTTCCCAATAAATGAATATCCTTGTAACCCCTTTGTTCAATAAATTTATGTACAAACTTTTGAAGTCCTCCAACGGAAGTATGAAGCAGGTCCAGGTCAAGAAGGGGAAGTATCGGCACCACTACTTTATAGGATTTACGGAAATACCCGATCAGGTCATTAAAATTGCTGAGCGCACCAAAAAGCCCATGCAACAACATCAGGGTTTCACCTTCACCTTCTTCTATAAATTTAAATTTACCGTCTTGTTTTATTTCGTAGCTCATGCTGATATTAACGTATGAATTTTGTAATGCTATACCCTGAAGTACCAGCTAACACGCTAAAATTACATTAAAGTAAGATAATGACTCAAATTAATGCAAAATTTTATTGGAAACAGCATCAAAAAAATGCTGTAACTGGCTAAACATATCTTTGAAAAAGGGTATTATTATGCCCAGTTTATCAATAACTCCCGGGCCTAATGGCTTAATTAAGGAATAAAAACGGGAAGATAAAATGGTTTCATTTTTTATTAAATGTAACTGTACAGCATAGAACAGGAAAATGCTGAGTACAATGCTGTATAATAAGACATAGAAAACAATGCCTCCGAGCCTGTTTACCCAGCCCAGCATGACCATTTCAACTGATTTCTGAACCAATCTGGCACCCAGGCTTACCAGTATTACAACAATTAAAAATACCAAAATAAAAGAAATTACCGGGAGCCATTTTGCTGAAATGCCCGAATTTTCAGGCAGTTTCGTAGCAACGATCGCTGAAAGCTTTAAAGCTGCTGCAAGCCCTGCCAAAAATGCGATGATCGAAAACAAGGCTACGATCAATCCTTTCTGATAGCCTTTTAAGCAAGCAAGGATTATGAGGATGGCAAAGAATGCATCAATGATCATTGCTGATTTTTTAAAATTACGGAAGCAATTCTTTTACGATCGTACTGATGGTTTTGCCATCGGCTTTTCCGGCTAATTCTTTTGATGCAATACCCATTACTTTCCCCATATCTGCTGCAGATGTGGCCCCGGAATCTGAAATTATTTTAACAACAGCTTCTTTTATTTCTGCTCCAGTCAGTTGTTTTGGTAAGAATTTTTCAATGACTGCTATTTCCTCTCTTTCTTTCACTGCTAGGTCTTCTCGTCCTTGTTTTTCAAATATTTCAAGAGAGTCACGACGTTGCTTCATCATTTTTTGTAAAAATTTCTGTTCTGTAGCTTCATCAATTTCTCCACCGGCCCCGGGTTCTGTTTTTGCTTTGATGATTTCTGCTTTAATAGCCCTGAGGCTACGTAATACTGCTTCATTTTTTGATTTCATGGCATCTTTCATTTCTGCCATGATTTGTTGTTCTAATGCCATTGTGTTATAACTTTTAAGATTTTGAGTTAGCTAATAGTATAAATACAAAGATCAATATTTTTATAAATTTTGCTGATAGCTTACGGCTAAAAGCCTGTGTTTTTCTTACTGATCCTTCGCTAAGTTTGCCTTGAATTTCTCAACAAAATTTTTCGCAAATGCTTTCATTTCATCAGATAATGAATCCTGGTTTGTAGCTCTTTTAAAAGTATCTGCCATGGTTGTCAACATCTGGAAAAAAAAATCGCCCATTTCATCTACCATCATGTCTTTGGTCCATAAATCTATCCTTAATGCCGATTTGTCTTCCGGATCCCAAAAAGCGAGGCACATGGCTTTTGCTTTTTGTTTCATTGCCGCTGTACTGTCGCTTGCCTCCCAAAGTATTTGCTGGGGTATCTTGTTGGGATCGAGCATTACATCTATTGTTATTGTTGATTTTTGCATAAAAATCCGTTAAGCTTTTTTGTGTTGCAAAGTTAAGTGTTTATTGTTGGGGTGATGATTGTAAAGCCTGCCATAAATTGGCCGCAGTCTGATCCCAGGAATAAATTAATCCAACAAGCTTACCCATATTCACCATGTCTTCTCTTAAATTCTCATTTTTATAGATGAGCATCATTTTTTCTGCAATATTTTTTTCCTCGGTTTTTACATACAACGCTGCATCATTGTATAAACTCTTGCAAAATTCATTGCCAAGGGTTATCAATGGGCAATTGTTTTTTATAGCCATCAATCCTATGTCTTCGATAATGTCCCTTGCCGGAAGGTAAATAGCAGCATATGCTGATGCAGCTAAATCAGACAGTATCCGGTCGTTTTCGGGGATTATCAGTTGTACTTCGTTCCTGTATTTGTAATTGGAAAAATCTTTT
>JAYSWW010000334.1:0-9503 GCA_043717805.1 Ferruginibacter sp. | reverse complement strand
AGGGTGGGCATTTATCCATCAAAACAACGGAAGGACAAAAAAATATTCAGCTCAACAGGATCCACCTGGAAGAAGATGCCGGAAAAAGTATCCATGATGCTGATGTTAACAATACCTGTATAGACCTGAACAGGGCAGGTGTACCATTACTGGAAATAGTTACAGAACCATGTATTCACAGCGCAGAGGAAGCTTTTGTATTTCTTACCGAATTGAGGAAAATTGTACGGTGGCTCGGAGTATGCGATGGGAATATGGAAGAAGGCAGTATGCGTTGTGACGCAAATATATCTGTAAGGCTTAAAGGAGATTCCAAATTGGGTAAAAGGGTTGAAGTTAAAAATTTAAACAGCATCCGAAATGTAAAAAAAGCAATAGAAATTGAATCAGAACGATTGATAGCCATTACAGAAAAAAAAGAAACCGTTGTACAGGAAACCAGGAGTTATGATGCAGATAAAAACAGTACGTTTTCTCTAAGAAGCAAAGAGGAAGCAGATGATTACCGTTATTTCCCTGAACCAGATCTGCCGCCTTTTAACATCACAGATAAATATATTCAGGATGTTGCTGCAACCATGCCCGTATTACCCGAACAATTGAAAGAAAAATATATCAGGGAATATGCACTGACAGATTATGATGCAACAGTTATTTGCAATGACAAAGAAGACACAGTTTTTTTTGAATCCCTGGTCAGTTATACAAGCCAATACAAACAGGCTGCAAACTGGATGCTTGGCCCATTGAAATTTTATTGCAATGAGAACAACATTTCCATTGCATCATTTCCTTTACTTCCATCAGCCGTTGCATCCCTGATTGAATTGACTGAATCAGGGCTGGTGAATTTTCACAATGCTTCCACCAGGGTTCTGCAGGAACTGATAAAAAACCCGGGTGAAACAGCAAAGGATATTGCTGCTTCTTTAAACCTGCTGCAGGAAAGCGATTCAAGTGCCATTGAAGGATGGGTCAATGAAGTAATTGCATCCATGCCTGATAAAGTAAAGGAATATAGAAGCGGCAAAAAAGGATTGATCGGTTTGTTTGCAGGAGAAGTAAAAAAGAAAAGCAAAGGAAAAGCTGATATGCAGCTTACAAATAAATTATTGGCAGAAAAACTAAACCAGTAAAACAAACACCATTATTAGCTCCTGATTATTTTATATTAGATCAAACCTCTCACGATGGAGAAACACACTCCCCTCTCCTTTGGAGAGGGGTTGGGGGTGAGGTCTTAAGACAAAAAAAATTTAGATTATGAAGAAGATATTGATACTTACGATGACGAGCCTTGTTTTCTTATCCTGTAAAGACAAACAGTTTGCAGAAAATTTTAAAATCAATGGTGAAATTAAAAATGCAACTGATCAGAAAATATACCTGGAGCAGCTTTATTTCAGTAAGACAGATCCCATAGTACTTGATACGGCAGAAATGAAAAACGGAAAATTTGAATTAACTGCAATTGCACCGGAAGAAGGATTGTTTCGTTTACGGCTGGAAAAAAATGAACAAAATTTTCTTTTCATAAAAGATAAACCTCTGCTTAATTTCAAAGCTGATTTAAAAGACAGCAGTTTAGCAGGCCCTGTTTTCAACAGCACAGGGAATGACATTTTGAAAAAGTTAATTGTAAACCTTGATAACAGGAACAATGCAATCATTGAGGCTTCAGGTAAAATTGATCGTTTTAAAATAACAGCCGGAAACGACAGCCTGATTGCAATTGAATCTGCTAAAATAAACGGGTTCAGTGATGACTTTAAAAACTTTATCATAAAATTCATTGATACCACTTCAAACCCGGTGGTTGCCATGTTTGCATTTGGATACACACGCAATATTGATCCGTCCGAATTAAAAAATGTAATTCCCAACCTGGAGAAAAGATTTCCAAAACACCAGGGAGTTGCGGCATTGGTTTTACAATATAACCAGTTCATTGCGCAACAAAATAAGCCCCAGTCCTCAAAAAACAGCACAGCACAGGCTGGAAGCATCGCCCTCGATTTTACCATGAATGATGTAAATGACAAGCCAGTTTCCTTAAGCAGCCTGAAAGGAAAATATGTTCTGGTGGATTTTTGGGCAAGCTGGTGTGGACCTTGTCGTGGCGAGAATCCAAACATAGTAGCTGCTTATAATAAATTCAGGGATAAAAACTTTACCATATTAGGCGTATCTCTTGATGATGACAAATCAGCCTGGCTAAAAGCCATAAAAGATGATAACCTTACCTGGCAGCAAATCAGTGATCTGAAAGGCATGAGCAGTGAAGCGGTTCCTTTATATGGTTTTGACGGGATCCCTTACAATGTTTTAATTGATCCACAGGGAAAGATAATTGCAACTTCTTTAAGAGGTTCAGCACTTGACAAAAAATTAAGTGAAGTCTTGAAATAAAAAAATCTGTCATTGCGGGGAACATCATTATGAGGAACGTCATTGCGGGGAACGAAGCAATCTGATTTAGTAATATGGTTTTATTTGGATTGCTTCGTTCTTCGCAATGACGAAAAAAAATAAAAATCCCGGTTGCAAATACAACCGGGATTTTTTTATTGCAAAAGTTTGAAATTCAATTATAAAACCAATACCCTCACCGATTCAGGTATGATCACGCTTCCGTCGTCCAGGGTTATTTTAAAATAATACCTGAAAGCCAATTCTTTATTTGCTGTGGCTGCCGGGTTACTTCCGGAAACAGGTTTATTCAGAAAATATTGCCTGATGGTAGTATTAAAAGTTGCAGTTGTGCCGGCCAGTGTTACTGTCCCAAAAGGATAAAAACCTGTTGTACCCGTACTTTGTATCTGGGCATAGGAAGTACTGAGTGCAACTTTTGATATGGCTGTTATCGTTCTTTTTGTGCTTTTTGGAATGGTCAGAACAATACTGATAATACTGTCTGTTGTAGCCAGTGTTGTGCTAACAGTTGGTTCTGGCCTGTAAGCGATGGCGTTACTTACGGTTACTGAGACAGGTGGTCTTACATCTGTTAATGGGCCTGTTTCCTTATCGCAACTTGTAAACAATACTGCTGCCAGTAAAACGCCCGATATATTTTTAATGATATGCTTCATGTTATAATAATTAAATGATTAATATTTTTTTACAATGCAAACCACAATTTAACATCCGTTTTTGGACGTGGGTTGGGTGCATTTGGATTCCTGGCCAACTCATTGGGTGTGTAAGGTAACCTGGTTGGAATTACCAGCGGGTTATCACCTGCTGCATTCAATGGCAATGTCAACACAGGGTAACCTGTTCTCCTGTAATCATTATAAGCTTCGATGCCATTCCCGATCCATGCCATGTATTTTTGTGTAATGATCTGTTGAAGTTGCTGCTGTGTAGTTCCGCTCAGTGTTACAACCGTTGGATTGGCTGTAAAATAATCGCTTATCTCTGTAGCTGTCATACCTACTTTTTGCATGGAAGCTGTAATGCCTGCCTGGTAATAAGTATTTGCACTACCCGGAGTGTTAAGCATCAAAGCTGACTCAGCAAGAATAAAGTTTACCTGGAAATATGTCAAAAGCCTGATGGGAGCTTCTCCGCCAACAGTACCGGTCAGGTATGTATTGTATTTTGACCGTGTTGACAATACAGGTGCAGTTGCAGTTGATCCATTGTTAAAAGCTGTAAAAGTATTGCTTGCATTTGCAGGCTTGGTAAAGAACTTGGATAATCTAAGTGTATCATTGAGGCTTTTTGAAAGTGCATACAATCTTGAACTTAACATCATGTCACCGGTTCTAGCACTATTGTTAAAATCAAAGATCGGGTTGCGGTTACCCACAGCCGAACCAAATGGCACTTCAAAATCCAGTGCATTGGCATTGATATAATTATTACCGGTAAGTACAGATTCAATTGTTGACTTTGCCAGTACCGGGTTCCTGTTTGATATTTGAATGGCAAATTTCAACAAAAGTGTATTTCCCATTCTTTTCCATTTTACCAGGTCGCCTTTATAAACAAGATCAGATGCGGCTGTTGGAAGAAGAATACTTGGTTTTCCCAGGTCATTCAAACCATCTTTAACCAGGTCAAGCAAACCGGTAATTCCCAATGCGGGATTTCCCTTGTAAATGTCTTCCTGCTTATCAAACCTTGGGTTTTCATACAACAAGCCTTTTCCTGCCTGTGAATAAGGCACATCGCCCCAAAGGTCAGTTGTCATTGACATTATGTAAGCCATTTGCAATTTTGCTATCCCCGAATATGCCGGGCTTGTAGACGCATATTGGTCTATCAACACCTGCATATTATTCAATGCCCCGTTGTAAATTTCAAAATTCCATTGGTTGTCAAATGATCCATCTAAATTAAATACATCATAACCTGCTACCTGGTTTGCAACCCCGGCGGTATGCTGTACAAGTACAGATGCAGCCCTGTTCAGGTCATTGGCATTTGCAAATGCAGTTGCAATGGTTATGTTAGGTAATATAACCGTAGGCGGAACTACAGTAGGGTTATTTGGCGTTGAATTTACGTTCAGGAATCCCTTTTTACAGGATGCCAAGCCTACTGCTAACACCATGAATATTATTGATACTTTTTTCATTATTAGAATATTTAAATTTAATTAAAGGGTTATTTTTAAATTAGCACCAACAGTTCTTGCATTTGGCGCACTTTGTAATTCAAGCCCCCTGATGTTTCCTGCTCCCTGGGTATTTACTTCAGGATCAATAATACTGTTTGGTGCTACAAAGAACAGGTTCCTGGCAAATACAGAGAATCTCAGCCCTTTAACATATTTCTTAAATGATGAGCCCGGTATATCATATCCCAATGAAACTTCTCTCATGTGGAATACTGTCGCATCGTATACATTGAATTCACTTTGCAAACCACCCAGTGTCTGCCAATATGTTTGTGCAGAGATCTGTATGTTATTTGGAACATATTGTCCACTTCCAACCGGTGATTCGATCACACCCTCCAGTATTCTTGGCTGCTCCCTGTCTTTAGCAGTGATATCCAATACTCCGCGTGATTTATACAAGCCCGAAGTAAAAGATAATATTTGGCCGCCTTTTGTAAAATCGCAGGTAACTGATAAATTAAAATTCTTATAATTCAGGTTATTGGTAAAGCCCATAGAATAGTCTGGGTTAGGATTTGCCAAAACCTGTCCGGCAATAAGCGTTTGATATAAACCGGTATTCGGATTAATGATGCGTTGCCCGTCTGGTGTTCTTGGAATAACTCCGCCCAGGATAACTCCGTATGGCTGATCAACCTGTATAGAAGGAACTGATCCTCCAAAAGCATTTCCTGTAATAGAGAAACTGTTGATTCCAGGTGCAATTGAAACAACCTTATTCCTGATCTTGGTATAGTTAAATGAGATATCCCATTTAAAATTCTTATTGCTGACAGGAACCAATGTCAATAATATTTCTGTTCCCCTGTTACTTAACTCTCCAATATTGGTTGTTTTACTTTGATATCCTGTTGAAGGCGCCAATGCCACATTGATGATCTGCTTAGTACTTTTCTGGCTATAAAATGCAAGGTCAAATGTGATCCTGTTTTTAAAGAAGCCTAAATTGATTCCACCTTCATAAGAAGTTGTAAATTCCGGGGTAAGAGGATCAACCGGTGCAATACGTGAACTTGTTCCAAAACCCGGTACTGTTCCAAGTGGGAAAGAAAAAGCGGCCACATTATTACCATAAGAAGCAGGAACATATACATTTTGTAATTGGTATGGCGGAGCGTCTCTACCAACTTTAGCAATACTTCCCCTGATCTTTCCATAATTTAAGAATTTGGAATTCATTTTAAAGGCGTCTGTAAATACGAATCCTGCACTAACAGATGGATAAAAATAAGTATTGGTTGATTTAGGTAATGTTGATGACTGATCTGCCCTTCCTGTAATTTCCAGGAACAAATAATTATCGTAAGCAAGCGAAACCTGGCCATAATAACCCAATAACCTTTGAGTAGTACTGGTTTCAAAAGAACCATTGGTTAACGTTGTTGCGTTGTTGATGTTATAATAACCCGGGATAACCAATCCATCTCCCTGTAAGAAAACAGACTGGAATTTTCGTTGGTTGAAGTTTTGTCCCACCAAGGCTGTCAGATCAAGTTTCTTCGCCAGGAAACCGTTTTTCTTTGCTGTGATGATAAGGTCACCATTCAACTCACTCCTGGTGATTGTATTTTCTATGATCTGGCCTGCCGGGTTCCTGATAGAAGAGATCGCATAAACCTGTTTCCGCCTGTCGGTATAAGCATCTAATCCTAACCGGTAACCCACATTCAGCCAGTTGTTAATGTCATATCCTACATTGATGTTTCCAAGCCACCTGTAAACATTGCTTTTTGTAGTGTTTTCATATGCCCCGAAATAGGGATTCTCAACATTTGGGATCAGGAAATTATTAGTTCCATCAAGGTTCTTATATGTTCCGTTTGTTTTATAGGAAGTAAGGTCTATGTTCCTGGCCAATCCTGCCAAAACGCCCAATGCACTTCCGCCATTTCCCTGTACAATACCATCCTGTAGTGTATTGGTAAATGTGATAGAACCACCAACCTTAAGTTTTTCCCTAACAGTTGTGTTAGCTCCAAACTTAACATTGGTACGGTTTAATTTATTGTTGGGTAATATGCCTTTGTTATAAGTATTGGCAATTGAGAAAATATAATTTTGCCGGGCATCGCCTCCGTTTATCACAAGACTGTTGTCTTTAATTTCACCCTGCTCAAAAAAGTCTCTGATATTGGTTGGGAATGCCTGGTATTTTTGTGTTACCCCTCCGATGATCAAACCATTTGCAACTGTAGGAGCCGCATCAAACCTTGGTCCCCATGAACTTGTACTGATATTATTATAAACACCTGCCAACCCTTGACCATATTGGTTTTGAACCGGTGGCAACCCTGTAGCTGTTTGAATAGAATAAGAACTGGTAAAGATCACATCAACCTTTCCTTTTGTACTTCCTTTTTTAGTGGTGATGATAATTGCACCAGCAGAAGCCCTTGAGCCATACAAAGTAGAAGCTGCAGAACCTTTTAATATATTGATCGATTCCACTGTGCTTGGATCTATATCCAATGCCCTGTTTGCAGGTTGGTTATCAAACAAGGTATTAGAAGTCCTGTCAACATCATTGCTGATCGGGATACCATCTACTATAAAAAGTGGCTGGTTGTTTCCATTGAATGAAGTGATTCCCCTGATATTGATATTGGTAGATGCACCGGCAGCGCCACTTGCACCCGTAATATTAACGCCAGATATTTTACCCTGCAATGCATTGATAAGATTAACCTCTCCCCTGTCGGCGATCTGTTCAGATTTAATATTTTGGGTTGCATATCCCAATGATCGCTTATCCCTTGCAATACCCAACGCAGTTACAACCACTTCTTTCAGTTCAACATCTGACTGCTTAAGAGAAACATTGATAGTTGTTTGCCCGGCAATAACAACTGTTTGTGAAGTAAAACCAATAGCTGTGAAAGTGATCTGTTTGGCATCATCACTCACAGATATACTGTAACGGCCAGTAGCATCTGTTTTAGTTCCGGCCTTTCCAGCAGTGACAGAAGCTCCTGGTATCGGATTGCCATTGACGGCCCCGGAGACAACTCCTGTTATACTTTTTTGTGAAAAGCCCTGGAATATCAGCAATAGCATAGCTGAAAGGGTTAATATAGTTTTTCTCATTTGAAGTTTGGTTTATGACGGCAAATATATATCAGAATACCTTAGATTGTTAAAATTACAGACAAGTTTCTTTCAACACCTGCTGCATTTATACGGTTTTAAAAAAAAATCAACGCAATTAACGGCGGAATTCAGGTTTATATTGCCTTTGCTGATTTTTTTGGATGGAGTAATAACAATAGAACGGGCAACAATATGAGGTTGGTAATCGTTGCTGAAAACAAGGTAACGGAAGTGAGCCAACCCAATGCAAATGTACCCCCAAAACTGCTGGCACAAAAAATGATAAATCCTGCAGTAAGTACCAGTGATGTATACACTATACTAAGCCCTGTTTGTTGAACGGTGCTTTTAACGGTCGCAACCACTTCATTGTTAAACATGGCCAGGTCCTGTTTATAATTTACAAGAAACCGTATGGTGATATCCACTGCTATTCCCAAAGCAACGCTGAATATCAATACTGTAGAAGGTTTTAACGGAACACCTGCCCAGCCCATGATCCCTGCTGTGATCACCAATGGAATGATATTCGGAATTAATGAACAAATCAGAATCCGTACAGACCTGAAAAGATAAAGCATACAGAGAGCTATGAATAAAAATGCCCATAATATACTTTCCCTGAGGCCATTGATGATGAACCTGCTTCCTTCCAGGAAAGTAATACTGGTTCCTGTAAGCGTTACCTTATATTTTGTACTGTCAAAAAGCTCATCAGCCCTTTTTTGGATCCCCTTCAGAATTTCCGGTAATTGTTTTGTGCCTACATCAGCCATACTAACACTGATGCGGGTACGTTGCTTATTGCTGTCTATAAATGAGTTGAGCATTTTTGTAAAATTATTGTTCCTGCCGCTGTCATTTTTACCGGGACGCAGGTACTCACCAACAAATGAACCATCAAAAGTATTTGGCATAAGGTATTGGGAGGAATCATTTTCATAAAAGCCCTGCTTGGCAAATTTCAATCCCTCGGCAACAGACAGCGGCCTGTTCATTTCTTTTTGTGATGCTATATACATAGCCAATGAATCTACTTTTTCATATACCATCAATGCCCTCATGCCTGTAAGGCCATTTCGCTTTTTGGTATCCAACACGATCTCTAATGGCATCACACCTTTAAAATTCTTTTCAAAAAATTTAAGGTCCGTATATATTTTATCGGTCTTTGGAAGGTCATCTACAATATGGCCAACAGATTTTAATTTCATGATCCCGGCAAAAGAGAAAAGTAAAACGATTGTTGTAACAACCAGTATTGATTTTTTATGATCTGCAGACCACAACTCCACCTTTGTAAGAAAAAATGTTATCCATTTATTTTTAAGGTATTTCAATTCGGCAATTTTAGGAGCTGGTAAATAACTTAAAACAGCCGGCAATAAAATAAACGAAACAACAAAAATGATCATGATACTGATCCCTGCTACCACCCCAAACTCTTTTAGAATGGCACTTTTTGTCAATGCAAATACTGCAAAACCAATTGCTGCAGTAAGATTACAGAATAAAGTAATAACCCCCATCTTACTTACCATATTAACAAGGGCATTCGTTTTCCTGGATTCTTCCTTGTTGCCGGCATCCATTAAATAAGAAGTATGATATTTATTGATAAAATAAATACAATTGGGTATCCCGATCACCACCACCAACGAAGGAATCAATGCAGTGAGTAAGGTTATTTTATACCCGCATAGATATATGATGCCGACTGTCCATATTACACCAATGATCACCACTGCCAGTGAAATCATTGTTGTGCTGATCGACCGAAAAAAAAGCA
>JAYSWW010000333.1:0-3713 GCA_043717805.1 Ferruginibacter sp. | reverse complement strand
TCATCCGAAGCCCCATGATATAAATACATCGGCCTGCAATAAAGTTTTTAAACTCTGGTATTTTAAGGGGTTCGTAAGGATTCCTATTTGAATTGGTTTTGGACAATTATTGACCTTGGTTTTTACAAATATAAATCCATTTGTCTCAATAAAATTATGGAAGGCTTATATAATGCTGCCCTTCATCATATTCTTTGTCCAGTGCATCAATGATGATTTTTAAATGTGCCTCGTTTCCAAGAAAATCGGCATTGCTGGCATCCACAAAAAGAGTTTTAATGTTGTGGTGCTTGATATAGGATGTATATGTTTCCTGCAATGAGAATAAATAGTCGTTTGGAATAGACTGTTCGTATGAACGGTTGCGTTTTTTGATGTTCTCCTGAAGTTTGTTTACAGGCGAATGAAGGTAAATAAGTATTTCAGGTTGAATGATCTGTTGATTGATGATGTCAAATAATTTTTGATATAACCTGAATTCTTCATTGGGTAAATTAACCTTTGCAAATAACAGGCACTTGGTGAAAAGGTAATCAGAAATGGTGATGGATTGAAAAAGGTCTTTTGTTTGCAAAAGGTCTTTCAATTGCTTGTACCGCTCGGCCATAAAAAACAATTCCAGTGGGAAAGCGTATTGCTCAGGGCTTTCATAAAATTTTGGAAGGAAAGGGTTTTCAGCAAATTCTTCTAAAACAAGCCGTGCCTGGTAATGTTTACTCAATAAGTTAGCTAAGGTTGTTTTCCCGGCGCCGATATTCCCTTCAATGGTGACAAAATTATATTTCATTGTGCCTGCAAAATAAGTGGAAACCTTATTACAGCAATTAAATTTTTTTCACATTAAGTTTATCTGTACATTTTATAAGCAATTGATGGTTTGATCGCTTTAATACCGGGTGTATAAAATTTGGAGAAAGTTCATTCAGCGGAACAAGTACAAATTTTCTTAAATGTATGGCAGGGTGGGGTACTTCAAGATCTTTTTCTGCAATGATCTCTTTGTTAAAAAATAATATGTCAATATCAATGATGCGGGGAGCATTTTTTTCAGTTCTTATCCTGCCCATTTTTTTTTCAATTTTAAGAATAGCCTGCATTGTTTGAGAAGCTGTTAAACGGGTAAGGATAACTATTACCTGGTTCAGAAAATCCGGTTGGTTTGTTTTACCCCAGGCGGCAGTCTGGTAAATCGCTGATTTACGGCTAACCTTACCGATGTTTTTTTCAATTTGAAAAATTGCTTTGGTTAATTGTTCCCGGCTATTGCCCATATTGCTGCCAAGCAGTAAGTAGGTTTTATTCATTTTTCAGGTAAAGTCGTTTATCAAATTCAAAAAGCTTTGTTGAAACAATTTTTATTTTACCTGCATCAGCATGCCCGGGATTTAAAATAAAATTATACTCCTGTTCCACAATTACTGAAGGTACTTTTAAAACCAACGATTGCCCGTTTTTTAAAAATTCATCACCCATAAACTGTGAATAGGCTGCATCATCCTTCCAGTTCTTCTTTAGCTTTTCTTTAATGATGATCACGGGTTTTATACTATCAGGGATACTGATCGTTACAAGATGGTAATCTAAAGGGCGTTTGTATTTTTTAATATGAACCAGGATCTCGAGGATGGCCAATGAGATATTTTCAGTAGTATAAATTGCTTTCATGCCAACAGAATTCCACCTGCCGCCATAAAGTTTGGAGCCGGTTCCGGAAAGATCATTCATATAATCGCCACTGGATAATCTGTAAATAATCATGCTAAGATACCGTGTTCAATTCTTCCCAATTGGGTAAGTATTTTTTGAATGCCATCATAAGTGGTAAGTGATGCAAATGAAATATCACCTTCCAGTGTTGGGGGATTTGAATGAATCCATTCATAAAACCAGGTAGTTTTTCCAAAAACTTTTTTTCCCTTAGACAAAACCTGGTTTATCTGGTGGAAACGTTCTGCATTGATAGGGGCGAACTTGCCATTGTTTTTTGCATAACGTTGAAGAGTTCTTTCACTGACGTGCAAAATGGCAGCCCATTCAGCTTGCGTAAAGGGAACTTTATCCGCCGTTTTCTTAAATTCTTCATAAGTAAAATCCTTTAATTGCGGTATTATCTTAATTGATTTATACCGCGGCAAAGGCTCTTCAGCCTTGTAAAGAGGAGCTTCTTTTTTTGAGATTGGCTTTCCTGAAGACTTTTTTATATATTTCATAAACCGACATTTGTCCATGAATTTACGACATTTGTCTGAATGGTCAAATTTTTTATTAATTTTTTTACAATAGATTTGCTTCCTAAATGATTCCAAATGCACAAGTATAGTCAGTTCAAGGCGTTTATAGCCATTCTGAAAGCTAGCTTTCGCTCCATTCTGAGCACACCAAGTGCATTGGTTTTTAGTTTTTTATTTCCCGTGATCTTTATTTTTATTTTTGGTTCATTTGGCGGAGGCAATGGAATGCATTATCAAATTGCCATGTCTGATAATTCAGATACCAGCAATGAAGTATATGATAGTATAAAAGCAAACCCGCTGATAGGCATTGTTTCATTTTCAAATGCCGATGGCGTTACTGACACTGCAGCCAGGAGAAAGGCATTGGTAAAAGATAAAATATCTGCCATTGTTAACATTAAAAAGGAAACTGATTCCAATGGGAATTTCCGATATGTTATTCGTGATACCTCAACAAATGCCAGTGGGAATGCCATTGCGGCCTTGCAGCAGATCTTTTCAAATATAACAAATACAATTGCACTGAAAGGCTTGTCTCAACATGCAAAACCTGCTGTTATTCCTTATGTTTATTCTGTAAGGGAATATAGAAACATTGATTTTGTTTTACCAGGAATGCTCGGCTTTTCTGTTTTGTTTTCTACTTTATTTGGTATTTCATTTATTTTCTTTCAGTTCCGTCAGCAATTGATCCTGAAACGTTTTTATGCAACACCTGTAAGCAGGATAAATATTCTTCTAGGCATAGGAATCAGCCGCCTGGTATTTCAACTGATAAATGTTATGATGCTGATTGCACTGGGATACTTTTTTCTGAATTTCACGTTGGTTCATGGACTTATTACTTTCATGGAAATGACATTGCTTTCAATTTACATGTTATTTTTATTATTGGGTGTGGGGCTTATTTTTAGCAGTATTGTGAAATCTGACACATCCATTCCTTTATTCATTAATCTGTTTGCATTTCCTCAAATGCTCTTAGCCGGCACTTTCTTTACAATTGAAGTATTTCCAAAGTGGATACAAACGATCAGTCTTTATGTATTGCCATTGACACAATACAATGATGCAATGCGGAAAATTTCATTCACCGGCCTTCACTTATGGGACTGTGGAAAGGAACTGGGCATATTGACAATATGGATGGCAGTCATATATTTTATAACGATCAAAGTTTTTAAATGGGAATAACTATGCGGTTGATCAAAGGATTCTTTTTTGCTGTTGCGGGCCTTTCTATTGTGGTCACATTATTTTCTTTGCTCATGCCTTCTAAAGTTATGACCGTAAGGACTGTGGTGATTCATGCAAAATCTGACAAGGTTTTTTCCGAAATCGCTGACCTTGAGAAATGGAAACACTGGCACCCGGTTTTTTTGCAGGATAGCACATCTATGCATTTCAGTGAGACCACTTCGGGGGTTCATTCATTTGCAGAGTGGACAACAAATGGGAAAAAAAATAAGTTATTGATTG
>JAYSWW010000332.1:0-3717 GCA_043717805.1 Ferruginibacter sp. | reverse complement strand
GTAGCTTCTGCTACGAAGGATAATGGTTCGGCTTCCGTTAAGATATTACAAACCGAACAGAGTTATTTGAATGTTCAGGCATATCCTAATCCAAGTGTGACTACGTTCACATTGGTACTGGAAGGCTTTAACAGTAAAGAAAAGGTTAGTATCAGTGTAACTGACCTGCTGGGAAGAGTGGTTTACCAAACAGAAGGTACGGGTAAATTCCAGTATGAGTTTGGCAAAAACTTTATAGCAGGAATGTACAATGTGCAGGTTATACAAGGCAACGAGAGAAAGAATCTTAAGATTGTAAAAGAGTAGAATATTTTTTTGTACTTCTTTTAATGGGGCTGTCTGGTAGGGCAGCCTCATTTTTTTCTGAAAATTTATTTCAAGAACTGATGGAAACGGTTAAATATTGTTCACTCGGACAAATAACCAATGCATTGTATAGTGTAGGCGGGCAGTATCGAAGAAATATGTAAGTATAAAAAAGCTATTTTACATTGGCTGTTAAAAATAGGTCCAAAAGCATATTCGCTATACCACTCATCCACTTATGACATATTTATTATAACTGATTGTGGAAAAACAAGGCAAACCTGAAAGTATCTGTGAGTGACATTTTTCACACGTTGAGTTTTGCAGGTGAAAGCAGTTTTGCAGGGCAGTATACACGTGTCAGTGGAAATTTTGAGAGTACACAGTTTTAAGGTCAATTTCACTTACTTTTTTGGAAACACCCAGGTAAAAGCAGCACGGCAACACAAATCAGGTACAGATGATGAAAATAAAAGAGTGGGAAGCCAGGGTGGGGGATTGAACAATTGATTTGTTCGATTATTGGGTTTGTAGTTTTAACGATTAAGATCAATTCAGATTAAATTTATTTTAAGTATTATTTGCTGTTTATTAATTGAATTTTTCGTTTATCATATGACCTTTTTGGCATATTGTATCGCACCGGGATAAGGTTAAATGGTACCCGATTTTTAACTATTAAAAAAAATAAAAAGTTATTATCTTTATTTTGGTTTTTCATAGGATATTGGATTTTAAATCGGGGCTGGATTTTTATCCTGGCCCTTTTTTTATGTTTTTTATTCCAATGATTGTTCAAGGTCTGTAATGATATCAGCTATATTTTCAATACCCACACTCATTCTTATCAATCCATCTGTTATTCCGAATTTTTCACGTTCTTCTATACTTACACCTTTATGGCTCATACTTGCAGGGTGTGACAACAGAGTATCTACAGTTCCCAGGGAAATTGCGCGGACACACATTTGTAATTTATCAATGAATTTTTTGCCTGCTTCTAAACCGCCGGTTAATTCAAAACTCATAACGGCACCCGGGTGTTTCATTTGTTTGAGTGCTGTAGCATAATCCGGATGAGATTTTAACCCGGTATAATTAACCGTTTTGACAGAAGGGTGTTTTTCAAGAAAATTTGCTACCGTTTCGGCATTGCTGCAATGCCTGTCCATCCTTACCTCCAGGGTTTTCATACCATTTATTAATAAGAAAGCATCAAAAGGATTGCTGTTTCCACCCAATAATACATGCCATTTCCAGGCTTTTGTTTTCATGAATTCAATGTCTTTCCCTATCAATACACCACCAATGGCAGATCCATGACCATTCAGGAATTTAGTAGTGGAATGAAATACAAAATCAACGCCAAATTTAAAAGGCTGTTGAAGGTAAGGAGTGGCAAAAGTATTGTCAACCGAAACCAAAAGACCATGATCTTTTGCAATATTTGTTACAGCTTCAATGTCTACACATTGAACAGTTGGATTTGCAGGCGTTTCAATGTGCAGCAGTTTTATTTGGTTGTTTTGTTTTATGATGGTTTCAATTTTATCAAGATCACGCAGGTCGGCAATTACTGTATTGATACCTGCATCTGCTAAAACTTTATGAAACAACTCATGCGTACCTCCATACAACGAATAATGAGACAAAACCGCATCACCTGATTTTAAATTACTTAAAAACAGCGTTGTCATAGCTGCCTGCCCGCTTGAATGCAACAAGGCTTTTAGTTGTAACGGCTTGCCATTTTCATCTTTAATTCCAAATGCTTCGAGAGCTTCTATGGTTTGTTCTGCAGCAGTAAAAGTTGGGTTACCCCAACGGCTGTATATCCTTGATTTGTCATCACCTGCAAATCGTTCCATGCCCTGTTGCGCAGTATCAAAAGTAAAAGTTGAACTGGCATAAATAGGGGTTAGGTGAGCAAATTCCTGGTTATGATGATCGGCACTGTGCAAAGCCACCGAACTGATACCTGATAGTGGAAATTTCTTAGCTGTCATATGGATTATTTCAATTGATTTTGAAGGAGAAAAATTTCTATAGTAAAATTAAGACAAAGAAACCAGCACATGAGATGGGCAACCGGCTGTGAAATTAAAAAAAAGGGATCAATTTATATACAGAAATTTCAGATAAATTAATTATAATTAATTATAAATGAATACTATATAAATATATATTAATTCATAATTCATATATTTATTTTATTAAATTTTCCGATTTACCGAAAGATATTTAGTAAAATTCCTGATATTATGATAAAAATAATGCGTATAATTACGATTAATACCGTAATTTCCACATTCAGTTTTATAATTTAGTATCCATCCAGAAGATCTCCCAAAGCAAAGCATTCATTAGATTATTAATATTTTCAAACAGGTATGTATGACCATTGAAGCCACTTTGCAGGTAGAATTTGATATGAAGTCCTTTAAATTAATGGTGAAAATGATAAGGATCCCACCAACGAATTATTTTTTCATAAACGATATGAAAAATGAACCGAAACTCCTTTCCGGGAAAACACTTGAACTGAGTTATAAAGATACATTTTCATTAACAGAATTTGGAGGTATTGTAAAATCACCCGGAATTCCCAAAAAGATCGTAGATGCTGTTCAAAAGGCCATTTTGAATGACAAGCAAACCTGGATGCTGGATTTTACTGAAAAATAAATGAAATGGGAATATCATTTTATAAATCTGTAATAATTCCATGATGGCCGGAATAAAGAGGGGCCTTGCTAACTTAATACCGGGCACCGGATTTTCCTGGTATTAAACACCATTATCATGTTTGGCTGAAAAGCTTGTCATTGTAAAGTATTTATACTTTACAATGACACAACATGTTATACTAAAATGGGGTTACATTTTTATAAAAAACCATTCTACAATTCTTGTACTCAGTTTTGCATGAAAACCTGTTTTTTTCTCATTTCCTTGTTTTGCTGATAATTATTGCAGATTTTCCCCGGGCTGTGGATTCGATTTCCAACCGATCTGCCATTTCACATCAATAATTTCTATATTAAACTTCCATCATTAATAAATCATAAAATTTGTAGAACATATTTTGTACTTTAACCGGCATGGAATTATGATCATTTCACGCATAAATGTTTTTGATTAAATTTTATTTTATTTCTTTTCAGCCAATTCCTTTGGTAAACTATTACAGCTTTCTCTGATCCTTTTTAATTAATATAAAAATATTGTTATGAAAAATACAGTTATAATAATTCTGTATACGCTCATGAGTGTTGATATATCTCTGGGACAGTTAACACAGATCAATTCAAATAAAAGTTTACAGTTAACTTCCGGTGTTAACAATAAAGCGATTTATGTTTCTGATATTGATCAGACTTTGTGGGTTACAGATGGTACATTATCAGGAAC
>JAYSWW010000331.1:0-24190 GCA_043717805.1 Ferruginibacter sp. | reverse complement strand
CTACTGCCTGTGCAGGTTCAAGTGCTACATTCACTGTTGCTGCAACGGGTACCGGTATTTCATATCAATGGCAGGTTAGTACTGCAGGTTGCGCAGGTCCATGGTCTGATATACCAGGTGCCAATGCGTCAAGTTATACTTTAACGGGTATTACACTTGCCAACAACAATACCGGTTACCATTGTGTTGTAACAGGTTCATGTGCACCTGCTGCTACTTCAAACTGTGCTTTATTAACTGTAGGCAATGCTGCTGCTATTACAAGCCAGCCTGCAAATACAACGGTTTGTGAAGGTGCCAATGCAGTATTTACAGTAACAACTTCCGGTACCATCAACAGTTATCAATGGCAGGTTAATACCGGAGCAGGATTTACAGATATTCCAGGTGCAACAACAGCAACCCTTACTTTAAATGCTGTAACTGTTTCTATGAGCGGTTATCAATACAGGGTAAATGCATTTAGCTGTACAGCTATTCCACTTACTTCAATTGCGGCTACTTTAACTGTTAATACATTAACAACCATTGGAGCACAACCTGCCGATGTTACAGTATGCCTTGGTGCAAATGCAAGCTTTAGTGTAACGGCTGCGGGTACTGGTATTGCCTACCAGTGGCAATATGCTGCTTCATGTACAGGTACATTTGCAAATATTCCGGGAGCTAATTCGGCTACGCTTAATTTGAATGCCGTAACACTTGCCAACGCTGGTGCTTATAGAGTTGTTGTAACCGGAACTTGTAACACAGTTACTTCTTCCTGCGCTGTACTTGTAGTTAACAGCCCTGTTACTATTTCTGCACAACCTGCTAATGTTGATATCTGCTTACCGCTTAATACTGCTTCTTTCAGTGTAACTGCTGCAGGAACAGGGCTTACCTATCAATGGCAGGTAAATACTGGTTCAGGTTTTACAAACATAACAGGAGCTACCTCAGCCACACTAAGCCTTACAGGAATTATTGCATCAATGAACGGTAACCTATATAGGGTTGTTTTAAATGGAACTTGCACAAGCAACCTCAATTCTGCTACAGCAACCCTTGCTGTTAACAGCCCCGTTAGTATTACAAGCCAACCTCAAAATGTTTCAAGCTGTGCCGGTTCTTCAACGAGCTTCAGTGTTGTTGCTACAGGTTCTACAATCACTTACCAGTGGCAGGTAAGCATCAACGGTGGGCCATTCGTTAATGTTACAAATACGGCTCCTTTCTCGGGAGCAACTACCGCAAATTTAAACATATCACCGATTTCCACTGCTTTGAGCGGATATGTATTTCATGTGATCGTTTCAGGTGTGCCTTGCGGTGCTGTTACTTCTAACAATGCTACCCTTACAGCAAATGCATTACCAGTAGTCGTATTAACTGCAGCTTCTTATTCAAGCATCACACCATATATCAGGACCACCCTTTTTACAACTGTTAGTCCTCCGGGATCGTATACCTACCAATGGTACAGGGATGGTGTTTTGGTACCTTCTATTACAACAGACAGGTTTGCAGTAACAGTTGATGATTTTGGTGTGTATGATGTAACAGTTACCAATACAGCTACCCGGTGTGTTAGTAATAAATCAAATACTCAGAAAATCAGTTTTGCCACTTCTGACTTGTTATTTATCTATCCTAATCCAAGTTCAGGACAGTTCCAGGTGAGGTATCTGAGCTATACCAACAATGTTGTACGTACATTAAATATCTACGACAGCAAGGGTGCCAGGGTTTATACCAAGGCATATACCACAAATAGCGCTTATACCAAGATGGATGTTAATATGGACAATGCGGCTTCTGATGTTTATCTTGTTGAAGTTAAAGATTCGAAAGGAAAACGCCTTGCTACCGGCAAAGTAGTAATCAGGTAATTATATTCCTTTATAAATAACAACTCCCGTTTCTTAAATGATACGGGAGTTTTTTATTGAAAAAAATATTGTGCAACCAGGAAATTTGCATTTGAAATTCATTTTGAGTACTTCAGGTATGCCTTTTAATATATTTTGGTATTAAGAGTTAATATTGAGAAGATTTATTGTGAATAAATTTCAATGAAAGAAAAATAAACCAACAGTTAATAATAATATCTGTAAATACTATTCTTATTAAATGGAAAGTAATATAAATACTTCTCGCGGATTTTCGAAGATCAAATTTCGCAGATTTTCTGGAATTAAAAGTTATTTTACTTAAAGGTATTTCAGCTTTGATCTGCGGGATTTAATCATATTACATCAGCGGGATTTAAAATGCTGAAAGTTTATTACAAATGCTACCCGCAAATTATCGCAGATGAAATTCCGCAGATTTTCGGGGATTAAAAGTTATTATACTTAAAGATATTTCAGCGTTGATCTGCGGGATTTAATCATATTACATCAACGGGATTTAAAATGCAGAAAGTTTAATACAAATGCTATCCGCAAATTATCGCAGATGAAATAACGCAGATTTTCTGGAATTAAAAGTTATTATACTTAAAGATATTTCAGCGTTGATCTGCGGGATTTAATCATATTACATCAGCGGGATTTAAAATGCAGATGGTTTAATACAAATGCTACCCGAAAATTTTCGCGGATGAAGTAACGCAGATTTTCGGGGATTAAAAGTATTCTTTATTATCCCTGAATAATTACCAGATGAAGAGAAAAGGAAATCAAAAAAAAACTTCTGCCTTTTTTATAGCAGAAGTTTTTTTAAAAATGATTGTATGATTAAAAAACTGCCGTAACAGAAATAGTGGGTTCTTTTGCAACTTTACCAGCAGCAATGGCACCGCCATTTACTTTATAATCTTCCAGTTTTACTGTGAATGTTGACTGGCAACTGATTTTTTTACCTTCAACCACTATCGTAGCTTTTGTTTTAACCGGTTGGGTAACACCGTGCATGAAAAGATCGCCAGTCACTTCAGCATTGTAAGTACCATCCTTTTCAAAATTTATTTTAGACAGGTTTGTGAACGAACCTTTGAAATTTGCCACAGGATATGCGTCAGAATCCATCCAGCCAGAGCTGTTAAAATGATCCTGCATCATTGGATTGGAAAAAGAAAAGTTTTTGATGGCTGTTTCAAATGCCAAAGTTCCTTTTTCTGTATCCAGTGCTGCTATCGATGTTTTGTTTTCAGCTTTAGGCAATGCATCTTTACTTGTTGTGGCATCAAAACCAATGATCGCAGAAGTGGTTGTTTTCTTTTGTGCAAATAAAGCACCTGCAGATAATGCCAATGCAAGGAATAAACTTGTTTTTTTCATTTTGTTGATTTTATTTTTGTTTAATTTATATTTCATTGTTTGTCAACAGCAGCCCTTTTAAAGCTGATATACCTGGTTTCCAGTATTTCGCTGTGAACCCCACCGCTGCAGGAACCTTTTAAGCTTACCAGCTCCCCTTTTTTCAATTTCCGAGCCATAGCCAGGTGTTGCTGCTGAAAGGCAAATATAATATAGTCACCTGAAGTAGTATCCGTCATTTTAACATTTATGGAAGTATCCGCAGATTCTATATCGGAAATAATACCCTTTACCAAAATGATCTTCTCCGCATATTTTTCATTTGCCAGGCTATCGTTGTTCTGAAACTCCTTTAAGAGGTCAGATGCATTCAAGCTATAATCTGCTTTGCTATCTGCTGTGTCGGCAAATTTATTTGTAAAAATATACCATGCAATTGCACCCAAAGCAAGAATTACAATGAAAATCCCGATTGATATCTTTTTAAAACCGTATTTGGTGTTTTTGGGCATCCTAATTAAAATTTCTTATCAAATCTTCAAATGAATCACAAATATACAATGTTTAAACATTGAAAATTCACTTGCCTCAAAAAATTACGTTAAAATCAGAATCAATGTCTTTAAAGAATATTTTATTTACCGATTCTTTGTTTCTTCATAAGGTTATCCTAATTATTGACATCTGAAATCTTATCATAAATATTCTATACAATAGAAAAATCTTTTCCGTTAATTTTTCATATAATTGATTTTTAGAAATTGTTTTATTTTAAGTTTGTTTTCCAGTTGTTGGTAAAAGAAACTTTGCAGATAATTTTAAATAATTATTTTTATTGTACCAGGTGAAAATTATTTTAACGATATTATACTCTTTGTTTATCACTGCCAATTCATTTGCACAAGAGACCAAAGTGCGGCCAAAGGTTGGCCTTACCTTTAGTGGAGGTGGTGCAAAAGGACTTGCACACATCGGGATTTTGAAAGCAATTGACAGTGCAGGTTTGAAAATAGACTATATAACAGGTACAAGTATGGGGGCTGTGATTGGCGCATTGTATGCAGTTGGTTATAAAGGAAAGGAAATTGAAAAATTATGCCAAAATCTGGATTGGGATGTCTTGTTATCCAACCAAATTCCGCTGCAGGTTTTATCCATGGAAGAAAAAAATCAATACAGTCGTTTTGCGCTGGACCTACCCTTCCTTAAAAATAAGATAAAACTAACTACAGGGCTGATACAGGGGCAGGAATTGAGTATCAAGCTTTCAGAATTGTTTTTCCATGTTTACAATACGAATAATTTTAATGACCTGCCAATCCCTTTTAGGTGCATGGCTACTGATCTGGAAACCGGAAACCTGGTAGTGCTGGATAGTGGTAACCTGGTAACTGCCCTAAGGGCAAGTATGGCAATTCCATCCATTTTTGCAGCCGTTAATGTTGGCAATAAAAAATTATTAGATGGTGGCCTTGTAAGGAATTTCCCTGTTAAGAATTTGAAACAAATGGGAGCCGATATCACTATCGGGAGTAATGTCAGCGGTGGGTTATCTCCAATAGATAAAATTTCAAATCCGATTGATGTTATACTTCAAATGGCTTTTTACAGAGAAGCAGGTGATTTCAGGGAAGAAATCCCTTTAACCAACCTATATATACATATGCCTTTACAGAAATACAATATGGGTAGTTTTGGAAGTACCAACGAGATCATAAATATAGGAAATGAAACCGGCATTGGTTTATACCAGCAATTTAAAAACCTGGCAGACAGTATTAACAAAATTGGATTACCTGTTGTAGAAAAAGCTGAAGAAATGGGTGAGAAATCAATTTATATCGCAGGCCATGAGGTTACAGGATTGATAAAAACAACTCGGCCGTTTTTTTCTCACCTCATGGATTTTTATGACTCCCGTTATTATACTGCTTCGCAGATCAGTAAAAAGATAAGAAGAGCTTATGGTTCGCGTTATTACAAAAGCATAACGTATACAATAAAGCCAATCTCAGGGGATACGGCATTGATCTTTTTTAATGCAGAAGAAAACCCGGGCACTTATGTAAAAGCCGGATTGCATTATTCGATCTTCAGGGGAATAAATGTTAACCTGAATATTTCAACCCGGGATTTTGTGATACCAAATTCCCGAAGTTTGTTATCTGTTTCACTTGGTGAGTCTTTCCAGTTTGAAACCGAGCACCTGCAATATATGGGCCGTAAAAAAAACATAGCGGTCATTCCAGGATTCCGTATTGACAGGCTTAAAATAAATACCTATAATGAATTTAAAAAAGATGGTTCATACAGGCAAACATATTACAGAACCTTTTTGAATTTACAAAACAGCGGCAACAATAAAATAGCAGCTGGAATTGGAACGTCTTTTGATCTCATCCTGTTGAATCCACTAACCAAATCAATCTTTGAAGCAAAGGGAAGATATGGTTCTTTAAGAAGTTATGCCTATTTAAATTTCAACAACCTTGATCAGACATTTTATCCAAAAAAAGGAGCCAGGATAAATACAGAATTCGGATTGGTGTATGATCAACAACCAAAACTTTCCATCACGAAAAATGGCCAACCAGCTGGAACTTCATCTTTTAATTTTGATAATTATACCAGGCTGGTGCTAGACGGCAGTTTTTTTATTCGCGTCGGGTCCCGTGCAACACTTTTATCTGAAATACAGGCAGGTATTAATTTTACCAATAAACCCAATGTATTCAACAATTTTAATATTGGCGGGATCAATGGCAACTTCCGCAATCAGGTAAGATTTGCAGGACTTCCCGAAGCTTCCGTTAATACAGCGACAGTAGCTTCTGTACAGGTAGGAATGCGTTATTCGCTGTTTAATAATATTTATATTATTGGCCGCATCAACGGTTTACTGAAAGATTTTGCCACAGAAAAAAATGCCACCTCCACAAAAAATTTCCTTAGCGGTTATGCTATTACGTTCGCTTATAAAAGTCCCATCGGGCCGCTTGAATTAAGCGGAATGTATTGTGACCAGAGTGGCTTTTTACAATCATATGTTACTTTTGGTATCCCCTTTTAACATAGACTGGTATTGATTTTCTAAATTTTCAAAGATTTGTTTTGTTTTTCAACCTGAAAAATAACAGTATTTTTTTGGTATCTTTACTATATAAAAAAACAGCCATTTGAATTCTCTTCTGAAAAACACCAGTCTTTTTTTATTGGCCTTTGGATTTTCTTTTTTTCTAATACGGGTTGAGGCTGCAACTAATATCCCGTTGCAAATTGACAGCACTTCTACTTCTACCCGGGAACAAGCTATGCGCTTTATTGATTCCATAACTGAAATTCCCAGTAGTCTTTATTGGCAAAAAGTAACCCCTGCTTTGTTTCTGAAAAATTTAAAATTAAATATTCATCAGCCTTTGAGTATGTACCCCGGCACCGGAACAAATTTTTGCGGTTATGGTGCATTGATCTATCTATTGATACATGATGATCCATTGGGCTATGTAAAATTCATGCTTGCGTTGTATAAAGATGGTAAAGCATCCATGGGAAGAGCAGTATTTGAGCCTGGAACACAAATCAAAGAAACAGCCGGAAATCTCAAATTCAAAGGTGTCCTTGATATCAGGCCTGCAGAACAAATGTTGTATTTAACGCTGGCGGATCATTTTAAGGGATATATAAATTTATTTAACAGGCATTTTGATCCGGGAGATGAAAATACATTCTGGGCTTCTGTGAACTATGCAAAATTTAACCGCATGCTCAGGGAAATGCTGAATTACAAAGTAAATGCCAGAGGCTCTGACCTTGTACAACCTTCTGTTGGTAATACATATGATTATATCAATCGTAAAATGAAAGAGGGAACCGTTGTTTTATATCTTAACAACAGGATCCTGCATAAAAAAAAGCAGGAAAAAATAAAATTAGGTATCCCAACCCACTTCGTAATATTGCTTAATATTATAAAAACAGAAGACCAGGTAACTTTAATATACTGGGATTACGGGCATAAGACCCTGCGCCAGTTAAAACCTGAATTCCTCCATAAGATTGTTTTCGGTATTTCACAATGTATAAAAAAGGCAACCATTGAAAAATAAACATATATACCTGCTTTTAATTACAGTTGCAATGCTGCTGAATGCCTGTTCCCCAAAAAATATTTCTACAAAATATTATTTACAATATAAGTCTACCCTCGACAGTATTGAAAAATCGTATGTGAATCTTTATAAGCAACAACCTTTTATAGTAGGTTTTACAGATAAAAATTTTGATAATATTTCATTGGAGATCATTACAGATACCCTTACTTATATTTATGATTTTAAGATTTATGAAAAAAGGCTTACGGATAGTTTAACAAAGTTCAATATGAACAGTGTTGCTATTACAGAATTAATAAACCAGATGCATTCTATACGCTGTACCTGGGTGAATAATTTTGATTATTATGTTGAAGGCTCCAAAAAATCAGTTGTATTCCTGTCTATAAAACCGGTCGAACTAAGCCGACCTTTCTCCAATAAAAAATATTATATCATCACATATTTTTCACAAAAACAATATTACGATAAAGAAGGCAGGCTTGTTAACAACAGGAAACAAAGACAACTTCAGAAATTAAACGGTGAAATTTTTAAACGAATAAATGACAAAGTCAGTTATACGGTCAGTTCAACATATAGGTAACAGGATTCAGGATACCTGATACGGGATACGGGATACGGGATACGAGATGCATGATGCAGGATACCGGATCTGGCACAAAGTCTTGGTTCAATTTTTGTTATAAAAGAAAAAAAAATGAAATTAAATTATATTCTTACTGCGCTTATAATTAGTGCATCTACTTCTTTATATGCACAAACAGAGGAAAAAACTATTTACCCGGTAGTTATATCATTCAACAGCCAATGCTGCGGAGTTCCTTCTGATTCTGCTGTAAAACTTTTTATCCGTTCTTTTAAAAAGCAATATAAAATCAAAAAGATTTCTGCATATCACATCGGACCAATGGGAAGAGAGGGAGAATACTACTTAGCATTTAAATTAAATGAGCTAAACAAGAAAAAAGCCGGCTATTTCATTTCTAAGATAAAGCAAATCAAAAAACTAAAATCGGACAAGGGTACATTTACCATCAATGAAAATTTTGAAATAGACCCGGCGACAATATCCCGAAGATCCACCTTTTCTGAAGTAGTATTTTAACAGCATCAATCTTCCAGTATCTCAATGGCTTTTTCATCTTCGACACTTACACCCGGAACTCCATTGTAATTGGTAACTTTACCGGTAACACAAATTGTTTTGCCTGTTAAAAATGTGTCGGGCCGGTAACTGAAATTTGGTACATTGTCTTTAAAAATACTGATACTGAATATCTGATTTGGGAATTTCTTATCCAGGTTTATGAAAATATTCCCTTTGGATGATACCTTAGTTGACACAACTGTTCCGCATACTCTAATGCGCTCATTTTTACCCATATAATATTTTGCCTGGGAACTATTGAAAGTATTCCTGGGGAGGCTATCGGCCCTCATTGGATCTACATCACCCGATTCTTTTTCACCCTTCCATTTACCAATGTCAATATTGCTTTCCAATGATTTTTCTTCTGCATCCGGGAGCTGATAAAAAAAATCAATACCGGTAATTGTTTCCACACTGTCAACAGTAACTGCATATTTCATAACAGGAGATTCGCATTCAATGTTCGGCATTATGAATCCAATTGCCCGGTGATTTGGCAAATCAAGTACAACTTTATAAAATTGTTCCGGAATGCTTACTTTATTAATTCCCCGGTCAATTTTTTTGAGCCCTGGTTTCAAAACGCCGCCACTTACAACAAATAGCTGTATACTATTCTTTATCACATATTGCCTCACAAGGTCTTCAAGTTCAGCCCAGCGGCCACGGTTGAGTTTTGCAACCTGTGGCGACATATTAGAATACAGGTAGCTTTCCGACAATGCTTTTTTAGAATACCTGAAATCAGCCGAAGGAGCCAGGTGTCCCCTATCGTATCCAAATGCATCATAAGCAAAGCTGCTGTCAGGACGCATTGTTTTTAAAAAATAATCTCCCTCTTCAGCCGAACCGGTTTTAATTTTTTCATCAGGCCTGAAATCATTGGTACGGCCTTCATTTCCTTTAACAACATCCGGCAGAATGATATGTGCAACCCATTTTGCCTGCTCATATAGCTCGGAATAGACCAGTGCATAGGCGTTGTGAAAAACCACTTCTTCACCTTCCAATAATCTTGGAATACCTGTTTTTTCAATATCCTCCCGTATTTTTTGAAACTTAAGATCCTCTAGTTTTGATAATATGCTATCTTCTTTTTTTTTGAGGAGTGATAAAGCTGTTTCAGCTTTTGTTATTTGCTGGGTTACTGTTTGGGCAGTTAAACAAAAAGGCATAAATAAAAAAAACAACAATACCCTCATACAATTGTATTAATAAATTAAGAATGAGCAGAAAAACGCATCAGCAATAATAATTATTTAAAAGGACATCCACTGTTAAAATTAAGCATAGCTAAGTTTTAATCTTTGCTTACAAGGAATAATTCCAATTCGTTATTATTAACAAGGATGACAATCAACGTGTGGGTAGAATAAATTAAATCACTTGAATATTTTCTTGAAAAAATCTTTCATATCCTTCCAGGATGCAGAATCTGCTGCTGCATTGTATTCTATGGGCATAGAGAATTTTTTACCTGTGGCAGTGGCATTGGGGTTTGTAAATGCATGAGTAGCCCCTGCATATGATTTAAATATGTAAAAAGCATTTATAGAATCAAGTTGTTTTTTGAACAATGTAACTTCTTCTGCCTTAACAAACTGGTCGGCTTCACCATGGCAAACCAATATAGGGGTTTTCAATAAATTCTTATCTGCAGGAACCCCGGTTAGGCTTCCATGAAAACTAACAACACCGGTAAGGTTATCTCCAAGCCTTGCCATATTCAATACAATACCTCCGCCAAAACAATAACCGATGGCGGCTACCTGGCTTGAATCTGCCATTGGATTTGATTTGATGGCAGTAAGTGCAGCATCAAAACGACCTTTTGCAAATAATGGATTTTGGTAAAACGGTGTTGCCATTTTACCGGCAAGCTCAGGATTGTCTGCAATACTACCTTCTCCATACATATCCACAGCCATCGCCAGGTATCCCAATTCGGCCAATTGTTTTGCCCTTCCTTTGCTATAATCATTCAATCCCCACCATTCCGGTATTACCAATACTACCGGGCGTTTTTTATTTGTAGAGGAATCATAAGCAATGAAACTATGCATAACAGCAGTATCTGCCGAATAATTGATATTTTCAACTTTAATAACCGGCTTCATACCCAATGATTTTCTTTCATTATTATTTGAATTATTGTTACAGGCTGATATAGAAAATAATACAGTTATTAAAACGAGATAAAAATTGAAAGACTTATTCATACACAAATTTTAATTAAGGTGAACAGCAAATAAACAACACAAAGATGATCTAAAAGTTTATAAATAAGTGAATTTATTCTTTTCTTTTTTTTATCACATTTCAATGAAATCTTTATGAGCCGACCAAAAACCATCCAATGCTATGATCCTGGTTTTAAGAAAAGTGATGATTCCGGGCCAGTCATTTTTATCATATATATTAACATTCAACAGTTCTTTATAAATTCGGCTGGCATTTCTTCCTTTGACAATAACAGCCTGTTCCCAGGTCCATTTTTCATCAACTGCTATTTCGAGTTCAATCTTAAGTGAATTAAAAAATCTAAAATATTTTTCCTGTTTATCCGGATCGGGATTGTATATTTCAATTGCTATGTATGCATGTTCTTTAAAAACATCCATAATAAACCGGACGGATTTTATACCGGTTTTGTAATTGATCCAGTTTATTTTTTCAGCATTCCCTGAAGGTATTGGCGAAAGATATTGGCCAAATAATGTCCAGAATTGTTTGCGTAAATAAGCTTCTTCCTGTTTATCATACATGATGTAACCTAATTTGCTATGATAAACTCTGGCTTTTTAATAAAGTTGTTGTTGAATTTAAACCTGAGTTTGGTTGAAAAATCTACTTTCCAGTTTTTCATACCGTCTGTTGTACGTGGAAAAAAGTATCCTTTCAATTCGATGGTTCCAAAAACCAGGTTTTCATTCCTGGTACGGATGCCACCGCCGAGAGCACTGAAACCATCAATTTTATTAAATGACTTGCCGGTAGGAATTAAAAATGCCATATCCCCAAATAAAAATGGAGCAAAACGGAAACCCAGGATCTTTTTAAGATTGTAATATACTTTTTCAAGTTTCAAAGTAGCTCTTTCATCAGCAGAAATAGTACCATTTGCAAAATAGGGCAATCCAAAACTGCTACGCAGAAAAAGGGGTTCGTTCAATAATGGACTGACTTGCTTTGTATAAGAGAATGAAAAGAAGTTTCTTTGATACCATTTCTTATTGATTTTTTTTAATCTTGTAAAACGATCAACACTAACCAGCAGGTTAACATCCTGGAATCTTCCTTTAGTTGTATATCCGCCTGCTCTTAATTTATAGTTGCTGAATGAACCTTTTCCAGAAAAAGTGGTGCCTTCAAATTCAAAAGCATAATAAGGCCTTCTTTTATTTTGCTTATTGGTCCAACCTCCTATGAATGTAGCGCTCAAACCAACAGGAACATCCTCATTGCGGCCAAATCCGTATATGAAATTTGTACGGTAAAAATTCTGCCTGTATAAACTATATGAAAATAAAACCCCGTTTAAATTTGCAAATCCGGAATTGTAAGTGGTATCAAATATTTTAGGCAATTTGTCGAAATAAGTATAAAATGTACGTCCGGCAACAAAATGACGAAGATACTTTTCTGATTCACTCCCTTTTTTATAACGTGACCCAAAATTATAACCACCCCAGAAATCCAGGTTGCTGTATGCATATTTAAAATCAGATGTATAAAGTGAATCTGATATATAACCATTTATGGTTTTGTGAAAAGAAACTTCCACATCCCCTGTCCATTGTGTATAGCGGGTTACCAATGGTTTTTCCAAACGGGTATAGTAATTGTTTTCTTCGTAACGGCCAGTATTAAATGTTTTACCAAATGATTTAAAACCCGAATACCAGTTCAGAAATGTACCATAAATGTTTTTAAATATCAATTCGGATCCAATACCTGCTTTGGGTTTCCGGTCATTGTCATAAATATTACTGATCGAGAACTGATTCCCTGAACCTCCCAAATTTTCTTCTCTTACTTCCGTTCTTATATTCCTTGACCCGATATTGATACTGCCGCCTATTGAGAAAACATCCCTGGAATAAACAACAATATCAACTGAATCTTTACCCGATTCAAAAACGTAAATCCTTGCATCAGATAAGAAAACAAGGTTTCGTAAAAAACTTTCATTATCCGATATCAATAACGGTAATAATCTGTCGCCCTCCCTGAAAAACAGGTTCTTCTTTATTACAGATTCCCGCGTATTGATGTGAATCATATTACCAACCCTGATAGCAAAATTCTGCTTAATATTATTTGTATCATCAATTTCACGATCAAAACCAAAAGGAAGAATTTCAATTGAACCAATCGTCCTGCCTTTATACTTCTGATATGGGTTTGCAATTTTCACCGGCATTTCTTCCGGAGAACTTGCCAGGCTTTGGCCCAGTTTACCCAGTAACCCCTTCTTTTTAGCAAGGAAGAAAGTGTCTCTTTTAGCGTGTTTAATCTGGGCAAATAAAGGATTTACAAATAAGCTGACAATTGAAAAGAATAAAAATTGCAAAACCAAAGATTTGAGCATCATTAAAAATATTTAATAAAAATCATAAAAAATTAATAATAACCTTTTTTAACTATTAAACATACATTGAAAAGATAAAATTTCAAATTATGGCAAACACAATTGTATGCAATATACTTAGACAAAAAATATCAAAAAAAAACACATAACTATTCATCAGTTCCCAAAAACAAAATGAGTGGGACAGGAATTTATAATTCTTTAACAATTAAACTTTGCTGCTAACCTTAATAGTAGTAACTTTGCGCCGCAATATATATTCTATCTGCGACAGAAAGCAATTCATGTACTGCTAATTTACCTTACAGCCCGTGCCAGACAATTATTCAGCCTGATTTTGAGAGGATATTGCATAAATTTAAAAACTAAACATGGAAACGATGAAAGATCATATCAACATGCCATTAGGCAGCGAAGAAATGAAAGAATTATTGAAAGAAACAAAAGAAACGATGGCTACAGGCATTGTAAAAAACAATGCATCCGGGTCAACATTCACACTGATAGACCTTTGGAGGGTACAGAAAAAGCATAAGACGCTGGGAAGTTCAACCAGGTGGTAAAAATAGTTGCGGAAATCGCATGATTTTAATATGTAAAAAAGAATTTATTCGCTTTCTTTTTTCATTGCAGCATTTTTCATTTCGGCAGCCATATCATGTCCCAGGTATTTTTCAATCCAGGCATGTATCCAATATATTACCGGAGTTAATACAATGGCTACAACGAATTTGTAAATATAATTTCCTGTCCCTGTAACCATTACCTGTTTTAGGCTCCATGGATCTCCCTGCCCTGACTGGATCCGTTTGCCGATATAAAATGCAATAAAAATAACAACAAAACTGTCTATCAACTGAGATATAAGAGTTGAACCGGTAGACCTGAGCCAAATACTCTTTTCGCCGGTTATCTTTTTAATTCTGTGAAAAACAAAAACATCCAGTAATTGTCCTATAAGAAAAGCAATTATAGAACCAATTATGATCCACAATCCCTGTCCGAATATTCCCTTAAAAGCATTGTTGGGTTTATCAATCCCATTGCCGATGGAAAAATATTCTGATGGAGCCAGGCTGATTGCCGCGTTGTATACAATGAATGAATAACTGATCAGTCCAATTGCGAGGTACGATAAGAATTTAACACCCCTGGGACCATAATATTCATTGATGATATCGGTCATGATAAAAACCACAGGCCATAATAATACGCCTGCTGTGAGATGAAAACTAAATGAAGATCCGAATATATTGATATCGGCACGATGCACTCCCATTGTATCTTCCAATGAAAATATTTTAACTCCTATTACCTCAGCGATCAATGCATTGGCAATGAAAATGCCACCCAGTATTACGAATAAACGGGTGCTTTTACTTCTGAGGATATTATGTATCATTTTTAAAAATTACTGTAAAAAAAATAATATACCTGCAAGGGTAATATGCAAATATTGAATAAAACAATCCAATGTGGAATAAGTTTGATCTTTTTTGTGGCCAGTAAGTAAAGTGTGAAGAAAAAAAATATAAGATTGACAAATATTGCACTGTAACCTAAAATAACCAATGTGCTTTCCAATGGTTTCAGTGGGATAGCGCTGTCAAAATCCCCCTTTTCTTTTTTTAATAATTCAACAAATCTCAGAATTACTGCTATGATAAAACAAACATTGCATATTAGTACTATGCGGGAGAAAAAACGCATACTTTAGATTATTAATAATTAATAATTCAGGGATTTTACCTTTCAGAAAATCACTCACCTTATCCCTTACACCTTACACATTACCAGCTTCCACCCTACTAACCCTTCTTCCCTGTTAGCATCGGAACGAAAGAAAAATTATCAAATGCTTCTTCTGTTGTACTGCCATCTTCTTTTTTAGTGATCCGCAACATTCGTTGATGCACACCTTCATCCAAAGGTATAATCATTTTACCACCGGGTTTTAATTGTGTAAGCAATTTAGGAGGAATAATTGGTGCCGCAGCAGTAATGATCACCTTATCGAAAGGTGCATAAGTTGGCAGTCCTTCAAAACCATCTCCAAAAAAAAATTTGATGTTTGGATATTTTGATTTGAAAACAAAATGCTTTGTTTTTTCAAACAGGGCTTTTTGTCTTTCAATGGTATATACCTTAGCGCCCATTTCGCCCAAAATGGTTGCCTGGTAAATACTTCCGGTACCAATTTCCAGTATCTTATCCTGTGGTTTTACCTGGAGCAGTTGAGTTTGATAAGCAACAGTGTAAGGTTGTGAGATCGTTTGTCCTTCTGCAATGGGGAATGCCCTGTCTTCATAAGCAATATTATCCAATGCAGTATCCAAAAAATAATGCCTGGGTATATTATTCATGGCAGTGAGAACATTTTCATCGGTAATGCCCTTTTCCCTTAATTGATCCATTAATTTTTTCCGCAACCCTTTGTGCCGGTATGTATCTTCATATTTTCTCATAGCTGGTTGCAAGATAAAAAAAAGTCAAGAGCTTGTCCTGACATTTTTATTTCTGTACAGTTTATAATTAGAATGTGCTGATGTGCTGTTGCTACTACCTGAATTTATTTTTCTGACTTCATTAACTAATACATCGCCATATCATCACATCCTCACATCAGCACATAGTTACATTTCCATATATTTAAATTATTTCAATCCCAATTCCATTTCAATTCTTGCTATTTTATCATCCAGTTGTTTTTCTGTTGCTTCAAAATCAGTTGCATTTTTCAACTTTGTATTCACACTGAAATAATATTTTATTTTTGGTTCTGTGCCACTTGGCCTGGCTGATATTTTACTCCCATCGGTTAAAACAAACTGAAGAACATTGCTTTTTGGCAGATTTATTTTCCATATTTCATCGGTAAGCAAATTCTTTCCCTCCTGTAATTCATAATCAAGCAATTCCTTTACATCAATACCATCAATACGTTGTGGCGGATCATTGCGGTCCTTTTCCATCATCTTAGCTATTTCTGCAGCACCATTCATTCCTTTTTTTGTAATACTCACAAGGCTTTCTTTGTAAAACCCGTATTCCACATACAAGTCCAGCAATTTATCAAACAAACTCCGGCCCTTGCTTTTTTCATATGCAGCCATTTCACATAATATTGTAACGGCGCTAACGGAATCCTTATCCCTGATCTTATCACCGATCATCAAACCAAAACTTTCTTCTCCACCGATGACATAATTTTCTGTTGCCTCTTTTTCTTTAATCAATGATGATATCCATTTAAACCCGGTGAGTACATTGTAACAGGATACGGCATTTGCTGCAGCAATAACATCAATCATATCTGTGGTAACAATCGTTTTTATCACCATATCATTGGGTTTTGCAATTCCCTTAGCCTTTCTTGCTTCTATCATATAATTGAAAGCAAGCAAGGCCGTCTGATTCCCGTTCATCAAAATCCACTCCCCTTTATTATTCTTAACGCCAATGCCTACCCTGTCTGCATCCGGATCAGTCCCTAATAAGATGTCGGCATTGAGTGCTTCCGCCTGTTTCAATCCAATGCTCATTGTTTCCGTTTCCTCCGGATTTGGATATATTACAGTTGGAAAATTTCCGTCAGGTGTACTTTGTTCCTTTACGATGTGAACGTTGTCAAATCCATATCTTTTAAGTGCATCAGGTACCAGCATGATCCCTGTTCCATGAATCGGTGTATAAACTATTTTTAGGTCGTGATGTGCTTTACAGATTTCAGGATAAACACTCAAGCCCTGCACCATATCCAGGTAAATTTCATCCACTTCCTTACCAATGATGCTGATATTTTTTTCACCGCCATTCCATTTTACATCATCAACTGAAGCAATCTTTTCAACCTCTTTGATTACATTTTTATCATGGGGTGAAACCATCTGAGCACCATCATCCCAATATGCTTTATAACCATTGTATTCCTTAGGATTGTGGCTGGCAGTGCATACCACACCTCCCTTACATCCAAAATGCCTGATGGCAAAACTAAGTTCGGGTGTTGGGCGCAATGCATCAAACAAATAAACCTTAATGCCATTGGCTGCAAATACATTGGCTGTGATCTCTGCAAAACTGCGGCTGTTGTTGCGGCAATCGTGTGCAATCGCAACACAGATGTCATTTCCGAAACATTGTTTCAGGTAATTTGCATAACCCTGAGTAGCCATTCCAACTGTGTATTTATTCATACGGTTGGAACCAACCCCCATGATCCCACGCAATCCACCTGTCCCAAATTCAAGATTTTTGTAGAATGAATCCATTAACTCATCCGGGTTCTCCATTTGCATAAGCCTGATGGCCGATTTGGTTGCTTCATCATAATTACCTTCCAGCCAGGAATTGACTTTTAGTTCTATATTCTTATCCATAAATTTTGTTTTAACATCTTCAAAAATATAATATTCGTACCTGATTAACATACTTTACCGGTATTTTTGTTTTTTATGAGGCCAGCAACAATTTTTTTTAAAGCTATAAAAGTGTCCGGGTCAGTTATGAAATGTTTTGCATTTAAAGTTGTATGCATCTTTATGCCTGTTATTTTTACAACAATCACTCTACCTGCCCAGGATACTACCTATCTTAAAAAAATAACAAGAGCAATTTCGTTTTCAGAACCGGCATATCAGCAACCAATTTATCCTTATAATAAAAAGAGGGTAAAAATAGTAGCCATTGGAAATGTTGCAGGTTACAGTGCCGCTATGATAGGCTTTTACTCAGCCTGGTATAAAGATTATCCTCAAAGCAATTTTCATTCATTCAATGACATTGCAGAATGGAAGGGAATGGATAAGATCGGGCATGTTTATGGAGTATATGCTGAAAGCAAAGCGAGTATGGAAATGTGGCGCTGGACGGGTATCAGCCGGAAAAAAAGAATTTGGCTGGGAGGTTTAAGCGGTGCCATTTATCATACAGTAATAGAAACATTGGATGGATTCAGCAGCCAATGGGGCTGGAGCTGGGGCGATATCGGGGCAAATTTTATAGGCAGCGGTATGTTCATTGCCCAGGAACTTGCCTGGGACGATCAGCGAATTCAACTCAAGTGGTCATTCCATCGCAAGCGTTATGCCGATGCAACTTTGAATAAACGTAGTGATGATATATTCGGGAAAAGCAGCCCTGAACGATTTTTAAAAGATTACAACGGTCAGACTTACTGGCTAAGCAGCAACCTTAGATCTTTTTTTCCTCATTCAAACATACCGGTCTGGTTACAAATATCTGTCGGCACAGGTATTGAAGGCTTTTTTGGTGCACGTGAAAATCTGGGCAAAGATAAATTTGGCAACGTTGTTTTTAACCGGCCGGATATAAAAAGAGTAAGGCAATGGTACCTGGCACCGGATATAGATCTTACAAAGATAAAAACGAACAGGAAGGGCATTAAGTTTGCACTCAATGTACTCAACATTGTTAAGTTCCCTACTCCTTCTTTGGAATATTCAAATGGTAAAGTGAAATTTAACTGGATTCATTTCTAAAAAGATATTTTCTGCTCTGTATCTCATTGCTTCTGAGCCTTCGTGTTTCAGAACATGACAAAATACAAGTTTTTAAACACAGAGACACGAAGGCACAGAGGCACAGAGATTTTTTTAATTCATCGCAACTTTAACCGGCCGGATATAAAAAGAGTAAGGCAATGGTACCTGGCACCGGATATTGACGAACAGGAAGGGAATTAAGTTTGCTCTAAATGTACTCAACATTGCTAAGTTCCCTACTCCCTATTTGGAATATTCAAATGGCAAATTGAAATTTAACCGGATTCATTTCTAATAAGATATTTTCTGCTCTTTATCTCATTGCTTCTGTGTCTTCATGCTTCTGTGTCTTCATGCTTCTATGTCTTCATGCTTCTGTGTCTTCATGCTTCTGAGCCTTTGTGTCTCTGTGCCTTCGTGTTTCAGAACATGACAAAATACAAGTTTTTAAACACAGAGACACGTAGGTACAGAGATATTTTTAACTCATAAAAGCTCCCATTATTTCACCATCCCTGACTTCCACCACTATATTTTCCTGCAGTGTTGTTGAAATTGACAAACCAACATAATCAACAGCTATGGGAAATTTTTTATGCGTGCGTTCTAACAATGCAAGTGTTTCAACCTGTTTGGGTTTTTGCTGTAACAATGGTTTCAATGCATAAAGCATGGTTCGTCCGCTGTTGGCAACATCATCAATCAGTAAGATCGATTTATTATTGAAGTCAATATTTTCACTCAACTTAATTTCACCGGGATCTTTTTTATCAAGCCACAATTCCAACACTTTAATATCACCTTTAAATACTTCTTTTAAATAAGCTGCTATCTTTTTTGCTATAAAAATGCCGTTCTCTTTTATACCTATCAGTATCAATGAGTCTGTTTCCTGATTTCTTTCAGCAACTTCCAATGCCATCCGGTGGAGTTTTTTATCTGCGGTTTGTTTATTTAGTATCATAATTATAAGTAAAATATTTGAACAATTCAAGGGATGACTCTTTCCAAAACAATACAAATCTTATTCAAAATTATCCAATCTACTGTATTAAATATTAAATACTTTATCTTAGCTTTTCCAATTTACCAATATGGAATATGTACAACAAGCTGCATTCATTATACTGGCCGGCTTTGCCACCTGGTTGTTTACCAAAAATATATTACAGATAAGGCGCAATATTTTATTGGGCAGGGATGAGTCCCTCTCAGACAATCCCGGCCTTCGATGGAAGAACCTTTTACTCCTTGCATTCGGACAGAAGAAAATGTTTCGCAACCCATTGGTTGCTGTGATGCATTTTATCATTTATGCCGGTTTCATTATTATTAATGTAGAAGTGCTGGAAATTTTACTGGACGGTATTTTCGGAACTCACCGATTGTTCCTGGGAAGCCTTGGAAGTTTTTATACTTTCTTAATCAACTTTTTTGAATTGCTTGCCATTGGAGTACTTGCGGTTTGCGTTGTTTTTTTGATCCGCAGGAATGTTTTAAAAATCAAACGGTTTATCAGTAAAGACCTGAATGGCTGGCCGAGAAGTGATGCCAATTTTATACTGATCACAGAGATCATATTAATGTCGCTTTTTCTTACGATGAATGCTTCAGACAGGGCATTACAACTATTGGGTACCGAAGTACATTATAAACAAACCGGCGATTTCCTTATTTCAGGAATCATTGCTCCCATGTTTGGTAATTTTTCCGCTTCACAATTGATCATACTTGAACGAAGTTGCTGGTGGCTTCATATTGCAGGAATTTTTGCATTCCTCAATTATCTTCCTTACAGCAAGCATCTACACATTTTACTTGCTTTTCCAAACGCCTATTATGCCAGACTGGAACCGAAAGGGAAAATGGATAATATGGAAAATGTGCAGAATGAAGTTAAATACATGATGCAACCCGAACTCGTTCCTCCTGCAGATGCAGCCCCGATGAAATTCGGTGCAAGGGATGTTATGGATCTTAGCTGGAAAAACTTATTGGATGCTTATAGCTGTACAGAATGCGGACGATGTTCAGCGGCATGTCCTGCTACTTCAACAGGTAAATTGCTCAGTCCGAGAAAGATCATGATGGATACCCGGGACCGGGCAGAAACCATTGGTAAGAATATAAATGCAAATGGAAAATTTGTGGAAGATGGTAAAACCTTGCTGAATGATTATATTTCTGTAGAAGAATTGAGAGCATGTACAACCTGCAATGCCTGCGTGGAAGAATGCCCCGTAAGCATCAGTCCGCTTGATATCATCCTTGAACTTCGCCGTTGCCTGATCATGGAAGACAGCAATGCACCACAGGAATGGAACGGAATGTTTGGGAATATTGAAAATAATTTTGCGCCCTGGAAACTTAGCCCGGATGACAGGGATAAATGGGCGGAAGAGTTAAAAAGTTCATAGTTCTCAGTTTAGAACTACCCCTTTTAACATACTTTATTCCCTGTTGGAAATTATTCTTATTTTATTTTGTGAATGATGTCTTCTTCCTTGATGGTATGAATTTTATTCACTGCATCCTTGTTCCTTAATATTTTCCACAATTGTATCAATGCAGTGATAGCAAAGATGCTGCCGATGATCCAGTTGATATATTGTTCGCTGTTATTGATCTTTTCGGCAACCCATTTACCCCCAAAAATAAAAACTGCATTTCCCATTAAAGTACCAAGCCCGATACCAATGATATAACTATTGTATTGTGAATTTACAGGTTCAAGGATCTTTTTAGTAAACAACACTGCACTCCAGCCAAACCAGAAAGGGATCTGAACCGGATTGATTGCACATAACATCATACCGAGTATGAACCTGTGCATATTGTTATTGAGCAATACATTCTTTGCCCCGCCACCGCTTTTCATTGCTGCCCAAAAACTACCTACTGCGAGTGCGGCAATGATGATAAAAGTGATCCATTCCATCACCTTCATGATCCGCTCCTGCTTCCTTACCCAGTCTATCCCTACCAGTGAAATACGGACATAAACCATTTCAACCAACAATGAACCAAATGAAAAATACAATGCATCTTTTATGCTTTCCTGTATACCAATCTGCATGGCTGCAACATTGAGTGTGCCAAGTGGTAAAGATCCAAGAAAGCTGATGATCATTCCCCAAAAGAAAATGCGGATTAATTTAGGCATGTGCCAAAGATATGATGCAAAAACAAAAAAAGAAGTCACAGAACCTCTGATAAAAAAAATATATTGATATCACAGTTTCTCCAATATTCAAAAATTATTTTGCAAAAATGCTTAAGGCTACATTTAGATTATCGGATAAGGAAATGCTGTCATCTCCAACATTGAAATCACGGCGGTTAAGCGGAAATTCACCGGTAAAAACATAACCATCATCCCGTTTGTTTACTTTAAAATTGAATTTTACCGCCTTTGTTGTGCCTTTTATTGTAAGATCTCCTGAAAATGAATATATGCCTTGTTTATCAGTAGCCTGTATTTTAGTACTAACCAAATGAATAACAGGATATTTTTTTACATCAAAATAATCCGGTTTCCGCAAGTGCCCATCCCTTGATCCGTTATCGGTATCTATGCTTGATGCATCTACTGTTACATCAAATGCCCAAACAGAGAGGTTATTTGCATCAAATTTCATGGCCCCCTTCAAACCTGTAAAATCACCGCCCGTTTTAATCCCAAAATTCTTAATTACGAAATGTACTTTACTGCCCTCGTCGGTTGGGGCAAGTATTTTTTGTGAATAGGATATTTGAATACCCATCATTAGAACTGACAATGCAATTAATTTTTTCATTTTCTGGATTTATTGTACAATTTACAACTCAAAACCTATAATGTTCGGACATATAAGCGAAGTTTAACAAACATTATATATATTACAGCTAGTCTATTATGTGCAGTTCATCTACGATACAGTTATTACGATTTCATTTTTCTTTTTTTCTAATGCCGGTCTATTGGTTTGCACTTAGCCAGACTGAAAACATCGATATCAACCGGGCAATACTGGTTTTTACGATCCTTCACCTGTTGGTTTACCCTGCCAGCAATGGTTACAATAGTTATATGGACAGGGATACTGACAGCATTGGGGGAATAAAAACCCCCAAACAACCAACCAGGCAATTGTTTTACGCGTCTGTATTAATGGACATCATTGCTTTTGCAGGCGGTTATTTTATCAGCAACTGGTTTATGGCAGGCATATTGGCTTTTATCCTGGCATCAAGAGCATACAGTTACCGTGGCATCCGGTTAAAAAAATATCCTGTCCTGGGTTATCTCACTGTAATTATTTTCCAGGGGGCGCTTGTATTTTTTTTAGTGATGCATGGAAGCAGCATGAATAAAACACTTGCTGTTCCGGCTATTGGCATGATTACTGCCTCTTTGCTGGTGGGTGGATTTTACCCCCTTACACAAATTTATCAGCATATGCAGGATCAGGAAGATGGGGTTACCACATTAAGCTACAAACTCGGTTACAGGGGAACTTTTATCTTCACGGCCATTATTTATTCCATGGCTATGATCTTTCTTGGACTATATCTTGCACTCAACCTGGCGTTGCAACATTTTTTCATCATACAGATCTTTTTAGCACCTGTACTCGTATATTTTTTTCGTTGGTTCTATAAAGTATACCATGATGTAACCGAGGCAAATTTTAAAAATACCATGCGTATGAACCTAATTGCATCGTTTTTTACAAATGCAGCTTTTATTTATTTATTTCTAATTGAAAAGTATTGAGTAAAATAATTTCTATAGCAACGGGTGTTCCAACTTTTAAACATAAGCAAGCAGCCCTTTTTGAATTTGCTGAAAAAATGTATTGCAAAGATGAAACGGAAAGCAGGAAATTAAGATTCCTGTATAAACAAAGTGGCATTGAAACCCGCTATTCAGTTGTACCTGATTACAGTGTTCCATTAAATGAACGTACATTTTTTCCGGCCACCGAAGACCTTGAACCTTTTCCCGGCATTGAACAAAGAATGAAACTTTTTAATGAACATGCTGCAATTTTATCTGCAAAAACGATTGAAAATTGTATACAGGATAAGATTCTTAAAACTGAGATCACCCATCTGATAACGGTGAGCTGTACCGGCATGAGCGCCCCGGGTATTGACTTGCAGGTAATGGAGATCCTGGGCCTTTCTCAAAACATCATCAGAACATCGGTCAACTTCATGGGTTGTTATGCTGCGGTTCATGCTTTAAAGATCGCAGATGCTTTTTGTAACAGTTCCGAAAATGCAAATGTAATTATTGTATGTACGGAGTTTTGCACCCTTCATTTTCAAAAAGACATTTCGGTAGATAATATGACCTCTTCACTGCTTTTTGCCGATGGGTGTGCGGCCATGCTGGTAAAGGGTAAGAAAAGCAATGAAAAAGGTATCATGGTAAATAATTTCTTTTCAGATGTTTCATTCAAGGGAAAAAAAGATATGGCCTGGGAACTTTCATCCAAAGGCTTTTTAATGACCCTTACCGGATATGTTCCCGACCTGATAAAGGAGGATTTTAAAGGACTTGTTGATAAAGCGCTGGATGCAGCAGGTAAAAAAATTGATGC
>JAYSWW010000034.1:0-2322 GCA_043717805.1 Ferruginibacter sp. | reverse complement strand
AGTGCAAATACGGCATAATTAATGATGTCGTAATAATTTGCATCAATGCCTTCACTGCTGATCGTTTTTCCTTCGTTGGAAATGATCTGCTTGATGCGTAATATTTTTGCCAGGATCAGGTCGGCAAAACTTTCCTGGCTCATTTCACGCCAGGCTTCACCATAATCATGGTTCTTATCCATCATCAGGCTTTTTGCAGAAGCCACTTTGCTGTCATATATTTTTTCAACCTGTGTAACAGGTAACTGCTCAGGTTCATCATTGTTGATCTCGAGCTGGATCAGTCCAATGATCGCATAATTCAGTATACCTTCAAATTCACTTTTAATATCATCCCCTATTTTCTGCAGTTTTTTTTCCTGGATGGTTCTTATCCGCTTAGCTTTGATGTAGATCTGGTCGGCAATGGAGATCGTTCTGTACACACGCCAGGAAGTTCCGTAATCTTTTGTCTTGTTCAGGAATACTTTTTCACAACCCTGAATTACTTTGTCAAATTGAATACTGGTATTACTCATTTTTTCCTGCCTTTTTTATTTTTGGTTAAGTTGTATAAAATTAAATTAAGTTGTAAAGCCTTTTTTTATCTGATTAATTTTTCCATCTCTATCCGGGATATAGGAACAGAAATAAATATTTACAAAAAGGCCTTTATTCTCATATAATTTTTTGATGTTTGTATAAATGTCAAAAATAATTGAATTAAGTCAATGATTACATTAAACTGCAGGGGTAAATTATTGGTGATAGATGAACCGCTCGTCATGGGTATCATCAATGCAACGCCTGATTCTTTTTACAAGGGTAATATGAACGAGGATATGTTGCTGTTGGCGGAAAAAATGATCACTGATGGTGCTGCAATATTGGACATTGGGGGGCAGAGTTCAAGGCCGGGAAGCGAAAGAATAACAGCAGAAGAAGAAATAACACGGGTAATACCGGTCATTTCAAAGATTCATAAGCGCTTTCCGGAAACCAATGTTTCAATTGATACTTATTACAGCAAAGTTGCATTGGCAGCAATAGAAGCCGGCGCTTCCATTGTAAATGATATCAGTGCAGGAGAACTGGATGAACAGATGATTGAAACGGTAGCATCATTGCAAGTTCCGTATATCTGTATGCACATGAAAGGAACTCCCGCAACCATGCAACAGCATATTAATTATGACGATGTTGTAAAAGAAGTACTTGAATTTTTTATTCAGAAAGTTGAAACTTGTGTTCGTGCAGGGATCAATGATATTGTCATTGATCCGGGTTTTGGATTTGGAAAAACGGCTGCACATAATTTTGAACTTTTAAAAAACCTGCATGTTTTTAAAATGCTTGGTAAGCCCATACTGGCAGGCATTTCCAGGAAAAATACCATTTGTAAAACACTGAATATTAGTGCCGGTGAAGCTTTGAACGGGACTACAGTACTAAATACGATTGCACTGAATAACGGGGCAGATATTTTACGGGTGCATGATGTTAAGGAGGCCAAAGAGGCCATTACCTTAATGAGTGCCTATAAAAAAATCGTTTAAGTTGTTTCATTGGTTAAGAGTATTATCCTTAAACATTGATGAAACAACTTAAACAATTTAAATAACTTCAGGAATATTATTTCATTTTCTGTTTATCCGGCGCCGGATTGTTTTTTTGCATGCTATCCATATAACGCTTTTGCATTTCCTGCATTTTCTTATTTTTTTCCTGTTCCGCAGCCTGGGCCTGCGCTTTGGTCAACAGGTCCAATACTTCTATTTCAAACATCAAAACTGTGTTAGGTGCTATATCCGCACCTGCTCCCTGTTTGCCATAAGCTATAGATGAAGGAATATAAAATTTTGCCTTTGCGCCTTTATTAAGCATAGTTAAACCATCTTTCCAGCCGGTTATTACATTGATTCCAAGGGCCGGGTTGTTTGTCATGTTTACGTTTAATGGTTCAACGTGTCCTTTTGAAGGATCTGTATTGCTGTCAAATACTTTGCCATCCAGTGTTTTGCCTGTATAGTTCACTTTTACAACAACTGATGTATCTACGTTGTTTCCTGTTCCTGGTTGTGTGATCTCAACATAAGTTCCCATCGGGGCTTTTACAGCTTTGATGTTATTTTTTGCAAAATGATCGGCAAGTATTTTTTCATCTTTTACATTTTGTGCAATGGCATCAATGGAATCTCTTTTTTTCATTTCTTCCATTGCGGTTTCCCTGGCTTTGTCTGCTTTTTCTTTTGTGGTAAAAATGTCCACAATTTTAAGGGTCGTTAATACATAATGACCTTTTTTAAAGAAAGGAGGCATTTGTTCAGGTGATCTTTTGAAAGC
>JAYSWW010000330.1:0-3719 GCA_043717805.1 Ferruginibacter sp. | reverse complement strand
GAATATGCAAGAGCAAGCTGCATTGTTTTATCATCACACAATAAACTGGTAGGATATGCAGCCTTTGAAAACTTCAACGGGGGCAATTACAAACCATTTTTATATAAAACTACGGATGGCGGAAAAACCTGGAGTTCATTGAACAGCAATCTTCCTGTGAAAGGAAGTACTTACTCATTTGCAGAAGATCATGTAGATCCAAACCTTTTATTTGTCGGAACACAGTTTGGCATTTATTTTTCAAACAACGGCGGTAAAGAATGGATACAATTAAAAGCCGGAATTCCTCCTGCTGCTGTAACAGATATAGAAATACAGCAGAGAGAAAATGATCTTGTATTATGTACTTTCGGAAGAGGTATTTATATCCTTGATGATTATACAGCGCTTCGCAACGTTGATAAAGACTTATTACAAAAACAAGCTGCCATTCTTCCCATAAAGGATGCATTGATGTTTATTGAATCTACACCGCTTGGTAACAGGGGAAAAAGTTTTCAGGGGGAAAGTTATTTTACAACTCCCAACCCCGAAGTGGGAGCAGTATTCACTTATTATATAAAAGATGAATTCAAAACGCTGGCACAAAAAAGACGTGATCTTGAAAAAGAAAAGCAAAAAAGGGGAGAAGAATTTGGTTTGCCTGTTATTGATTCCCTGCGAAAAGAAACACTCCAGCCCGATGCATATTTATTGTTTACAATAACAGATGAAGAAAACAATGCAGTTAGAAAAATTAAAACAGGTATCAGCAAAGGGATCAATCGGCTGGTTTGGAATTTCCGTTATCCTTCACCGGAACCTGTTTCTGTTAATGAAAATAACGGCTCCGGGAATAATGAAAATACCGGCTATATGGTTGTTCCCGGTATTTATAAAATTTCACTACATAAGTTTGAAGATGGAAAATTCACTGAACTGGTCTCTCCCCAAAAATTTAAATGTGTTTCATTGAACAGTGCAGAAATTTCAGCAGCAGACAAACCTGCATTGAATGAATTCAACAGGAAAGTAGCAGAATTGGTCAGGGCTGTTACAGGGGCCAATGCATACAAAAATGAGTTACAGTCACGGATACCTTTTTACAAAAAAGCTGTGTTGGAAACACCTGTATTGCCATTGGATACCTATGAAAAAATTCTGGCAATTGAACAAAAACTGGAATTGATCAACCGCAAGATCAATGGGGATGCATTGCGTAGTAAATATGAATCTGTAGGCCCAACATCACTCAGGGGCAGGATCGATGATATTGCCGGGGGATTGTGGAGTACAACCGTTGCTCCAACTGCAACCTGGGTAAAATCTTATGAAGTTGTTACAGTTGTTTTCAATCATATACTAAACGACCTGAAAGCAGCAAGTGAAGATGCAACAAAGCTTGAAAATATCCTGGAGCAATACAACGCACCATTTACGCCCGGGAGGATACCTGTTTGGAAGAATTAAAAACCAGGTCATCCTGCTGCATCAGCATGGTCATAACGTGTAAAAAATTTTGCATGATAATCTGAAGTTGCTGGTCTTTTTTTTCAAGGCTTGAAATGACGGCATTTAACAATTCCTTATTTAAAAGATGCTGATCTTCTTTTTCATTTATTGAATGTATGGATGCCGGATGTATCCTGAATTTTTCCAGCGGGTCTGAAAGCAATTGCTCTATAGAAATATTCAGGGCAATAGAAATTTCTTCCAGCTGACCGATCGTAATATTGGTTACATCATTTTCTATATTGCTAACTGCCGCTTCAGATATGTTTAAAGCAACTGAAAGGTCTTTTTGTTTGATGTCTTTGATGTTTCTCCACTTACGGATATTAGAACCAATTTTAAATTTACAGGCAGAGCTGTTTTTGTTTCTTTTCATGATCGTACTGATTAAAGCGTAAACTTATAACAGGATCATTGAAGAAAAAAGGACTTTTAACATGAAAACGAAAAGAAAATAACGCCATTATTCCGTACTTATTCACACAACTTTCTGTTTTATTCCCCGCTAAATAAAATTATCTCCGCACTAAATATTCATTAGCTTAAAAACTTCCTTATCCTGTTGCTTTTTTTGATTTTTACTCAACCAATTGATTGTTTATCAAAACAACTGATATGAGTAAAATATTTATTCTCTTTTTTGTAATCGGTCTTCTTCCGTTTTTTTTAATTGCACAAACCGATAAACAAACAAGTATACGTACCGATGATGGCGTATTTACAGTTTCGCAAACAGCAACCGGGGAAGATATGGTCTGTATCAATTCAGTGCTGTGGAATGAGATGGTAGCCGGTACAAAATACTGTTCCGTCAATTTAATGTCATTTCGAAAAAAAACTATTTGTATCGAAATAGCCAATAAAAAACAACTGCACTGTAAAGCCGGTATCGGTTTCAGGTGCGGAATATTTGACGCAGGAGATATGAAAAAAAATATTCACAACGTGGTAAATCATTCAAACAGGATATGTTGCGTAATGATACAACTTCAGGATACCAACACAGTGAAAATTATTTTTCTGGATGAAGTGGATTGGGATAGCCTGCAAAAAGGAGGATAAAAGAAAATGAATACTATGATAACAGGAAAGCTTTTGCTTATTTTAATGACAATGTTATTATCTGTAAGCATTCATATTTATGCCCAGCAGTTTAGCAACGGAGAATTGTCTGTCATTAAACCTTCTCAGGTGATCATTCAGCACTATATCCAGGTAACACTTTCGAAAGAGATCATAGATGATGTAAAAGCAAACCGCTTTGATCCAAACAATCCATATACATATCTGCAGGTTGTGAATGATGATAGTTTCAACAGGTATCACATACTTTTCCAGACAAATTTTTTTGGAAAGATTTTATTCCTGTCTTACAGCAATAACCTTTCGGAGTTATTTAATAAAAAAGACAAGCCCATGAATTTATTTGTGAAATGTTTAAGGGAGATTAACAATCACATTTCATCTGTTCAGACAATGGAAGCCGCGGTCAATTGTATTGCAGAACGGCTTAACTATTGCTATGATCATTAAGCAAGATGATTCCAGCCCTGTGCAACCAGGTCGTGTTTATTGCCAGCCCTTGTTATAAGTTTTTTACCTTCAGAAGCTTCGGTGATATAACCAATAATAGTGATAGCCGGATTTACTTTTATCTTTTCAAAATCAGCCTGGTCAATGGTAAACAATAATTCATATTCTTCCCCACCACTCAATGCACATGCCGTTGGATCCAGTTTTAATTTATAGGCAAATTCTTTCATCTCGTCATTAAATGGAAGTTTGTCTTCATACAAAACACAACCGGTATTGCTTTGTTTGCAAATGTGTAACAATTCACTGCTAAGACCATCACTGATATCGATCATACTTGTTGGAAGTATTTCTGCTTCATTAAAATATTCAATGATATCTTTTCTTGCTTCAGGTTTTAACAAACGGCCAACTATGTATGCCTGTCCTTCAAGATCGGGCTGGGCGCCTGTTTCTTCAAATATTTTTTTCTCTCTTTCAAGCAATGTTAATCCGAGGAATGCAGCACCGAGTTCACCGCTTACGCAAATAAGGTTATTTGGTTTTGCTCCGCTTCTTCTTACAAAACTATCCGGGGCTACTTCTCCTATTGCCGTTACACTTATAACAAATCCACGTTGTGATGTACTGGTGTCGCCGCCAACCAGGTCCACACCGTATTTTTCGCAAGCAGCATAAACTCCTTCATAAAATTC
>JAYSWW010000329.1:0-3740 GCA_043717805.1 Ferruginibacter sp. | reverse complement strand
AAAAAGAAAGAGAGATCAATCAATTCAATGCCGTTGGTAGTTTTAAAGTAGAAGCATTGCTGGCAGCAACTGACCTTAATAATAAAACTGTCAATTTTAAAGCAGAAGGCAATAAATACACTGAATCTGAAGAAGCTGAAAAATTCCTGCAGAGTTGTATAGGAGCTAAGTACAGCGTAAAAGACATACAGGTAAGGCCTGGCAAACGCACGCCTGCTGCACCATTTACCACTTCCACCTTACAACAGGAAGCCAGCCGGAAATTGGGATATGGTGTAAGTAAGACCATGTTGCTTGCACAAAAATTGTATGAAAGTGGTAAGATCACTTACATGCGTACAGATAGTGTGAACCTGGGAGAAACTGCCATGGATGGGATCAAAGCTGCCATTGATCAAAATTTCGGGCCCAAATACCTGCAGGTTCGGAAGTACAAAAATAAAAATGAAAGTGCCCAGGAAGCGCATGAAGCCATTCGCCCAACCTACATGGAAAACAGTACTGTAAGCGATCCTGAATTAAACCGCTTATATGAACTGATCTGGAAACGCACCATCGCCAGCCAAATGAGTGATGCGGAACTGGAAAAGACAACAGCCAAAATTAACATAAGCACCAACCGGGAAGAATTGACAGCAAGTGGGGAAGTCATAAAATTTGACGGTTTTTTGAAAGTATATATGGAAAGTACGGATGATGATGAAGGTGAAGGTGAAGACGAGAGCCGCCTGCCAAATTTAACGGTGGGACAGGAACTTGATTTTAAACAAATGACCGCCACTGAAAAATTTACCAAACATTCAGCCCGTTATACGGAAGCATCCCTTGTAAAAAAACTCGAGGAACTTGGCATTGGCAGGCCGAGTACTTACGCCCCTACTATTTCAACCATCATCAAAAGAAATTATGTAGAGAAAAAGGATAAGGATGCAGTGAAAAGATCATTCCGTGTGTTGAAATTAAAAGAAGATAAGATTGAAAAAATAACGGAGCTTGAAAATACCGGTGCAGAAAAATCAAAATTATTCCCCACCGATCTTGGTTTGGTTGTAACTGATTTCCTGAACCTTCATTTTACAAAAGTGATGGACTATTCCTTTACAGCAAATATTGAAAAGGAATTTGATGAAATTGCTGATGGAAAAATGGTTTGGAATAAAATGGTAAGTGAATTCTATACGCCCTTTCATGCAGGTGTTGAACACACGCTTGAAACTGCGGAAAGAGCGGTTGGAGAAAGAATTCTTGGAACCGATCCTGTAACTGGTAAACCGGTGATGGCAAGAATGGGAAGGTATGGCCCGATGGTACAGATCGGTTCGCAGGGAGATGAAGAGAAACCCCGTTTTGCAAAACTGAAAGCCACTCAAAGTATCGAAACCATCAGCCTGGAAGAAGCCTTTGAATTATTTAAGCTTCCATTGTCATTGGGTGAACACGATGGCCTGGAGGTTTCAGTTAACATTGGGCGGTTTGGCCCTTATGTAAAGTTCGGAGAGCAGTTCATTTCCATTCCAAAAGGAGAAGACCTCGCAAACATTGACCTGAAAAGAGCAGTAGAGATCATTGCTGCAAAACAAATTGAAGATGCACCCATTGGTTATTATGATGAAAAGCCGATCACAAAAGGTAAAGGGCGATTTGGCCCGTTCATCAAGTGGAATGACCTGTTCATTAATATTCCAAGGGCTTATAATTTTGACAACCTTACGCAACAGGATTGCAATGAACTGATCGCAAAAAAAATCGAGAAAGAAGCCAATCGTTTTATCAGGCAATGGCCCGAAGAAAAAATAGCCATTGAAAACGGCCGTTGGGGCCCATTCATCCGTTTCGGGAAAAAGATGCTTAAACTTACTGCAGGGGCTAACGGAAAATATACGGCAGACGAACTGGCAACGATTGATCTGGACGAAATAAAGAAAATGATCGTGCTGCAGGATCCAAAAGCATTTGATAAAAAATCTTCCTCAAAGAAAACAACCACTAAAAAAGCATCACCGAAAAAAACGGCTGCAAAGAAAAAAGCGTAAAGTAAAGCAGTATGATAACGCTTCAATATGCTATATCAAAGGAAGACTATATAAACTATTACACTTTTGTAATGTGGGATGCGCCTGAGAACAGGCGAAAGAAAATAAATTATTACATCAGGCAGATAATACCGATCATTTTATTCATCGCTGCTTTTTATTATACCGGGATCTTTGAAAGGAACAGCAAATTCATTTTATTGATATTGGTTTTCATATTTATCACATCACTTCTTTCGGTGTTCAATGTACGTTCAAATACAATAAGGCGGGCCGAAAAAGTAGCCAATGATCCCGGCAACAGTTCTGTATTCCTCGATTTTTCAATGATCGTTTCCGAATCCGGTATTTCAACAAAAAACGAATTGATGGAAACCAGGTTTCAATGGAAATCGTTTATAAAGAAACAGGAAAACAGGGAATATTATTTTTTATTCACAAGTTCGATGCAGGCAGTTATTGTACCAAAAAGGGTTTTTAAAAATACTGATGAAAAAATTCAATTTGAAAAATTACTTTCGCAATATTTATCCTTTGACGCGGAGATCGGTCACCTGGTAAAACCATCCTGACCGCAATTCAAATTTGGATTTTTCTGGCTGAATTAACTTATTACCATGAAATATTTCACTGCAATAAAAAAAGTTAGTCACGCTTGTGGAAAATTAATGCCTGCTTTTTTATAAGTTCTTTCGGATATTGAATTCATAACCGTAAAAAAATAACCACTTGATTGAAAATAAAGAAATAACGGCTTTGCTTCAACTGATAGATGATCCTGATGAGGATGTATATAATACTGTCAGTGATAAGATCATTTCACTTGGCAAAGAGATCATCCCCAACCTGGAAAATTTATGGGAAACCATCAGCAATGAGGAAACACAGGAAAGAATTGAATTGCTGATCCACCGCTTACACCTCCGGGACCTGACGGCAGAATTTGTTGAATGGAAAAACGGGACAGCAAATTTGCTGGATGGAGCAATCCTTGTTTCCAAATATCATTACCCCGAAATGCAGCCCTCTCAAACCAGGCAGGAGATTGAAAAACTCAGGCGTAATATGTGGCTGGAACTCAATAACTACCTCACTCCTATTGAGAAGATCAATGTTTTGAACAGCATTTTTTATAACTATTACAAGCAAAAAGGCGTTGAGATAAGTTATGAATCGCCGGATCCTTTCCTGATCAACAAAACACTTGAAACCAAAAAAGGAAATGCGATCAGCAACGGCATCCTGCTGATTGTTTTATGCGAACTGCTGGATATACCTGTAAAAGCGATCAACATTCCCCGACAGTTCATACTTGGCTATTTTGATGAACAGTTTGATGTATTAAACCCGGTTGGGCATTCATCTGAAAAAATAAATTTTTACATCGATCCGCTCAACGGGCAAATGTATTCTCATAAAGACATCGAGAATTATTTTAAAAAATTATCAGTACCACCCGTTACCTCCTATTTCCGGCCAATTGGCAACAAACGCATCATACAATTCTTACTGGAGGAACTGAGTAAATGTTACGACAATGACCGCAACCATTATAAGATGCAGGAATTGCTGGCACTTGCAGCGATGTTGGATGAGTAGCGGAAAATTTGAATTATGAAGTTCATGATCTTTATTTCTAAACCTGCTAAACCCAATAAAACTTTATTCCTTCTATACATTTCAAATTCAATAAACAATTAAACCGAT
>JAYSWW010000328.1:0-24411 GCA_043717805.1 Ferruginibacter sp. | reverse complement strand
ATAAGTACTGTCAACCCCGCCACTCACACCAGTGATACAATCATATCTTTTATGCTGCCCGTCTTTTTTGATCATTGCCACCACTTCATCTAATTTATGCCGGGCTTCTTCCGGCGATAAATTATGCAACCCTTTTGCCTGGTCAAATTCATGGCAATGATTACAAATGCCATTTTCATCAAAAAATATATCAGGATCTGTTGTGTCCATCACACAGCGGTTACAAACCTGGTATTCCTTCTTTTTGTTCATACAGTTACTTCATTATGCTGTTGAGGCTATCGCTGTCGGGATAAGTTATTAATACTGCTTTATGCGGCATTTGAAAGACGAACATGCTACCTGCAGCCACTGCTGAGGCGCCTCCTTCCTGTATTGCTTTTTTAAAATCATTTATTGAAGCTGCTCCGCCTGCTGCAATTACCGGTATCTTAACTGCTTCGGATACCTGCTTTATCAATGGGATATCATACCCTTCAAAGGTTCCGTCTTTTTCAATGGAGTTGATGAATATTTCACCGGCGCCAGCGCTTTCAACTCTTTTTGCAAGTTCAACCACACTCATATCAACGGACTTCTTACCATTTAATTCATATACTTTATACTGGCCAAGCCAGTTCTTTCCCACATCAATAGAAACCACTGTACTGCTGCTTCCGAATAAATGAGCTGTTTGTTCGATCAATGAAATATTATGAATTGCACTGTAATTGAAAACCGCTTTTTCATAACCTTCAAATACCAGTTGCTTTACCTGGTCAATATTGGTGAGCCCGCCTCCATAACCCATTGGCATAAATGCTTCGCTGGCTATTTCAGATAATACCTGCATATTAGGGCCCCGGTTTTCTTTTGTGGCATCAATATCGAGTATGATCAATTCATCAACTTCCTTGTCGTTGAATATCCGTACCGCATTGATCGGGTCGCCTACATACCTGTGATTTTTAAACTTTACGGATTTGTAGAGGCCACCCTGGTGCATCATTAAAACAGGAATCACCCTAAATCGCCGCATACCAGTTTATTAATAAAATTTAATAAAATTTTCATAAAGTTTCATGCCGAATTTGTGGCTTTTTTCGGGGTGAAACTGCACACCGATCACGTTTTGCTTTTCAACAGCAGCAACGAAGTTATAAGAATAATTGCTCTCGGCAAGAATGTCGGCTTCCTGGTAACATACCATATGGTAGGAGTGAACAAAATAATAACGATGGTCTGGCCTGGCATCGGTAAAAAGACGGCTTTCTTTTTTTATGACAAGTTCATTCCAACCCATGTGCGGCACTTTAAAGTTGTCGGCCATTTTATCCTGGTTGAAACGGACAGCTTTCCCTTCTATCCATCCCAGGCCTTCAACAGGCAAGCCTTCCTCACTTCCATTCAATAACAATTGTGCGCCCAGGCAAACCCCCAGGACAGGTGTTTTATTTTGCAATACTTTTTGCTGCAGTGAATTGAAAAAATCAGATCCCCGTAGTTTTTTCATGCCGTATTCAAAAGAACCAATGCCGGGAAGGATCAGTTTTTCTGCATTTTCAATATCGGCAGTTTGAGATGAGATCACTGAATCCACTCCTATCTTTTTCAGCATGTTCTTAATTGAATTAAGATTGCCAACCCCATAATCAATGATTGTGACCATCCTGTTGCTTATACTTTTAATTTTTTTAATCTGTATGCCTCAAATTTTGTTTTTCTTATGTACCCGTTGTATTCAATTTCATTTTTAAAAGGAATACATTTTTCTGTTTCAAGGTCTTTGATCTTTTGTGCAGGCACACCACCAATAACACAATGACCTTCAGGAAAAGATTTGGTTACTACAGAACCAGCAGCCACAATTGTAAAATCGCCCAATACAACAGCAGGTAAAATAACAGAATGCATTCCCAACCAGCAATATTTACCGATCCGTACTTCTCCTGTTTGCTGGATCCTGGAATCGTACAAATCATGATTTGAACTGATGATACCAACACCAGGGGCAACCTGGGTATAATCACCTATATAAATTTTACCCATACCCTGTATATAACAGTTATTCATATAGCCGGGGCAGGTATCAACACCGGCATAAATATTTTCCGGACTTGAAATACGGCTTGTAAAATGAACCGGCCAGTAAGCCTTTTTATTAAATCCAAGCACCTTTTGCATGAACCACATTTTAAAAGTAACAGGTGTTTGAGAAAACCTGGTTTCATATATCTTTTTCCCAAGCGGGGAAAATTTAACAAAAAACCAAATAACATTTTTTAATACTGGTATCATTAAACAGTGCTTTTCCCTTTTGAAAATTTATAGGACCTGAAAAAATAAATAAAATAGATGATTGCGTAATTAATTGAGAAAAATAGTAACATTTTCTCAGTTGTTCCATACAACTTATATGCAAGATAGAAAGAAAAAATAGTTGAAAGCAGTATATAAATATGTAAATAAAAATCTTCTACCTGTTTTCTTACAATAATGTACATATACGATAACGGGCTAACGATAAATTTTGGTAATAACATAATCACCAGAATTTGCGCATATACTCCGGCCACATTCCACTCTTCACCAAATAAAAATTTAAAAATCCATGGACCTCCTATAGCAACCAGCAGGCAAGGAACAATCATGATAATAAAAAGCATTTTTGCTGTGCGCCTGAAAATCGCAATTGCATTACCTTTTTCCTTGTAATCCTGGTCGGCTTTTTGCCTGAAAACATCAGATACGGCACTGGTGATGATGGAACTGGGTGCCACCATCAGCCGGTATGCCTGGCCATAATAACCAAGATCCGCTGCTGAAACAGCATACTTTGATAATAAAAAACTGGGCAGTTGTTGAGTGAATACATTGATGATGTCTGCCGGCGTTTGAAAGCGAAAAAAGATATTATACTTGGTTGCATCTTTTCTCAACTCTGAAACAGGTACTGCAACCATCAGTTGTTTATCATTGTACAGGCATTTGAATGTCAATACAATTGAAGCAATGAGTTGTCCTGCAAAAAAACCAAGTATCAACCCCTGTATATTTTTAAAAAACAAACCAAAGGCTGTTTGGCAAATCACGGTGATGAAAGCCTGTATCATCCTGTTCACTGCAACTCTTTTGAATTGTTTAAAACGGTAAGCCCATTGCGTAAATGCGGCATTCACGCCCATCAATAAAATGGTCAGCGGTACCAGCCAAACAGTATGATAAAATGAAGCAGAAGCATGTAAGAAAGAAAGCAGGGGCTCTCGTATAAATATCAGCAACAGGCTTACAATGACGGCAATAAATATGTTTATATAAAGAGTCAGGCGCAACAAGCTGACAGACTCTCTCTCATTATCGGCTACTAGTATTGCTGAGGTATAATGTGAATTTGCCAAAGCTGTGAGTGCGGCACAAAAACTTGCAAACAAAGCAAACGGAGTAAAATCCAATGCAACATCATAGATCCTTACCAGCCACAATGAACTGATGATTGGCAATACCAGGGACACAGTACTTCCACCCAAAACGGTCAAAATACTTTTAATAAAATCTTCGTTTAATTTTTGCCTTAGATCTGAAAGTTTACTCATCAAATAAATCCGTTTAAAACCAACCCTATTTTTTCATGTTCCTGATATCATGAACCAATTGTATTGCCTTTCTTGTTTCTGATAACGGAAAGCCATTCCCTTCAAGGATATTGGTATAAGAAACCGTATGAAGTTCTGTAAAGCCTTCACTGAATTCAAATGCTTCACCGTCGATGGTTAACAATCGATATGTACGTTTGCCGGTTGCTCTTACATCTGCAGGCAAAGTATTTTCATTGATGCTCAACATCCAGTTAACGGTAGCCCTTTCAAGTTCAAGGGTTCCGGAAGCAGTATCTGCAGTATGTTGTGAAACGATGTTTTGCTTTACATCCCCGAAGATCCACATCAGCATGTCAAAAAAATGAACCCCGATATTGGTGGCGATCCCGCCGCTTTTCTGAATGTCGCCTTTCCAGCTTGTATGATACCAGTTGCCACGGGAAGTGATGTATTTCAGATCGATCATAAATTTTTTATCTGCAGGGAGTTTCCCGATCTTTTCCTTTAATTCAACAATGGCAGGATGTAATCTTAATTGCAAGATGGTAAATACTTTCTTCCCGGTTTCCTGCTCTATCTCCATGAGTGCATCTATATTCCATGGATTCAGAACCAGCGGTTTTTCGCAAATGGCATCAGCACCAATTCGCAAGCCAAAACGAATGTGCGCATCGTGCAGGTAATTGGGGCTGCAAATGCTGACAAAATCGGTTTTAATGCCATTCCTTTTTAATTTTTCAAGGTGACGGTCGAACCTTTCAAACTCTGTAAAAAAATTTGCTTCAGGGAAATAACTGTCAAGTATACCCACAGAATCATGTTTATCAAGGGCAGCTATTAATTTATTACCGGTATCTTTTATGGCTTTCATATGACGTGGAGCAATGTATCCACCGGCGCCAATTAGTGCAAAATTTTTCATATTTAATTAATATTTTCTTTTCAAACCTCACCCCAATCACTCTCCTTTGGAAAGGGGCTTAAAAGCTGTCTCACTATTTAATCCTTTTCACCATATCATTTTCCAACAAATACTCCTGTTTACTTTCTTCACATATAGCAATGTTGTCTTTATTGAATTCCAGCCTGTGGCCATATTCGCTTATCCATCCTTTTTGCCTTGCAGGGTTGCCTATCATCAAAGCATAGGCCGGAACCTGCTTTGTTACAACTGCTCCAGCACCGATGAAAGAATATTCGCCAATCTCATTTCCACATACAATGGTGGCATTGGCACCAATACTGGCTCCTTTTTTAACCAGGGTTGTTTTATATTCATGTTTGCGGATGATGTGGCTCCTTGGATTTATGACATTCGTAAAAACCATTGAAGGGCCCAAAAAAACATCGTCTTCACAAATAACACCCTCATAAATGGAAATATTGTTCTGCACTTTTACATTTTTACCCAAAACAACGTTTGAACTCACCACCACGTTCTGGCCGATATTACAACCTTCACCGATCTTGCAATTTCCCATAATATGTGAGAAATGCCAGATCTTAACACCGGGACCTATTTCACAACCATCATCAACATAGCTGCTTTCATGAACGAAATATTTTTTTTCTGTATTCATTGATTGTTATTTATTGTTTCAATATATATCCCCCGCAACTTTTCCATGTGCTGTTTAAAAGTGAATTGACCCATGACCCTCTCATGAGCCTGTTCACTCAATCGTATTCTCAATTCACTATTGGCTGCCATCAATCTTAATTTGGATGCAAAGTCTTTCACATCATCCAGGCTGAAATACCATGCAGTATCTTCACATTGTTCACGGAAAGATACAATATCACTCAGTAACATAGGAACTTTAGCCGCCATTGTTTCAAGTACTCCAAGTGAAAATCCTTCAAAGGTAGACGCCATTACAAACAGGTCGTATTGTGGCAATATTTCATTCATATGCAGTGTCTGTCCTTTTAACTTCACATTTACTCCGGTTTCATCGATGGTTTTTTGTAATAGCAGTTGCAGGGGGCCCATTCCGAAAATATGAAGTTCTATTTTATCATCTTTCAATAATTTAAACGCCTCCAGCAAGTATTGGTGGTTTTTTTGAATACGCAATGCTCCGATACTTATCAACCTGAATGCTGTTCCCGTTTCCTGTGTTGCCTGGTGCGTGATATTAAATTGATCTGTATCTACAAATGTGTAAAGGGAATAGGATCTGTAAGGCTCTATGTGCAGGAATGAAAAATATTCTTTGGTGGCTCCTTGAGCAACACCGATGATGATTGATCGCCTTAAACGGTAAGAAGCCTTATCCAGCAAACGGATATACCAATGTTTGTATTCTACAGATGTAGCAATGAATGCATGGATGGTAGTGATGAGCGGAACATTTTTCGGTACGCCCATTCTTGCAATCAGCGTGGGCCAGAATAAATGAGTATGAACAATGTCTACTTTATGTTTCTTAATGATCTTTCGCAGCTTAACTGCGCTTACCGGAAAATGAAACAATGATTTTTGATCAAGGCAAATGTGACTTGCACATACCAATTCACCTTGAAAATGATTATCCGGATAAAGTGTTACAACGATATTATTGTATTCTGTCAGATCCTTCAATACCCTTACCAGCATGGTCTCAGCTCCACCCCTGCCCAGGTCATAAATAAAATGAAGGATCGTTTTTTTCATAATAATGAGTACAAAATTCCGGAAGGTCAGGCCGGCAAAATATGCAGGTCTATCAGTTCACGATTGTTGCAAAATGTTTCTTTATCAATGTTCTTATTTTGATAAAGTATTTGATAGTTACAGCCGGCAATCAGGTCATAAATTTTTTCCAGGCTATCGCCTTTTGCGGCAATGGGTTGAGGATGTATGGCTACAATGCAAACCGGGCGTAAATTCTTCAACGTATTCAATGCGCCACAAAGTGTATCATACTCTGCTCCCTCCACATCAATTTTTATAAATGCGAGGGATGTGAGATTCTTATTTTTTACAAAATCATCTATACTTAACATGTTCACATCCATTGCATACAGTTCCCGGTCATCCTTATACGATACTAGGCTGTTGCTGTTATCTCCTTTTACCGCCGAAACATAAAAAGTAGTTTTGCCACTTGAAGCGCCCATTGCTTCACTGTAAGGCTCAATGATATTTTCCAGCTTGTTGATCGCAATGGTTTGCTTCAACAACTTGTTGGTTTCAGCAGCAGGTTCAAAAGCATACAGCTTCCCTGAATTCCCGGTAAGTTTTGCAGCAATGGTTGCAAACAAACCGATGTGAGCTCCTATATCGAGCACACGGTCTCCCTCTTTTACATGTTGCTTCAAAAAATCAAAATTTTCCTGCTCATAATCAGCCGGAAAATAATTTATATAACGGGTGGGAAGTTTTACAGAAACCCCATTGATGGTTTTACGCAAACCCCTGCCTCCTGTAAATGTATCCATCACCCTGTACACAATTTCCTTAATAAGTGCCATTCAATTATTGCTGATGTTTTTCTGATGACTTAAAAAATTTTTCCAATACTCTTTTGTAAATATTAAAGTTAATATTAAAACCATGAAATAACAGATTAATCCTGCGATTGCTGCACCCTCGTCATTCCATTTTTTTATAAAAATATAATTCAGAACAAGGCTGATCACAATACAACAAAACGACAGCGCTAATATTTTTTTCTTCTGCTTATGATACAATAAAAATGAATAAAAAAAATAACTGATCGCCCATAAAAAATTACCTGCGCACAACATATATATATATTTCAATGCCGGGTAGTATTTTTCATTGATGAACATATGGTATAACAGTTGTGTAAAAATCACCACCAGCAGCGTACCGCCTGCCATTACACCAACGTAAAGTAAAAAGTGTTTCTTTATTGATCTGTAATCAATAACCGGTGATGCAAGCAAAGTGTATATTTTAGGAAATACATACTGAAGCAGGGCAGTACACAAAACAATGATGATCGATGCAAAAATACATCCAACACTGTAGATCCCTACCGTTTCATTGTGATCATTTGTAAAATTTGACAGAAAGAATTTATCTGAAGCATTCATAGAAAAAATACTGGCCTGCATGGCAATGATAGGCACCGCATAAACCAGTTCATCGATGATATATTTTTTTTTGATAGTCCCAAAGAGGTAACCTTTTCTTTTAAAATAATAAAGTGCATAGCCTGTCAAAATAATATATGCTGCCAAAATGCCGGCAATACGCCCCTCCCAGCGCCAGGCAAAAATGACAACCAGTACAAAAGACAACCCCAGTTCCAGCACAGTTCTTGAAATATTTGCCCTTAGGTAAACATCCGGCTCGTTGTTATTCCGTGAAAGGCTTAACAATTGTTCATTGCAAAAAGTAAAGAAAGTAATGACGGGGATGAGCCACACAAACATGGCCGGGAATCCATACGATTGTTTTAACTGATCTCTGAAATAAAACAACAAGACAAATGATAAAACGGTTACGGCCAGGGGCATAATAAACCCTGTTGTAAAAAAAGAACGAAAATCATCTTTGCCGAGCTTGAAAAAATCTGTTGATGTTGAGTGAATGATCCCCATTGATAAAAAAGGCATCAGGAAAAGCATGCTGTTGCTGAAAAGGCTCAGGAGGCCGTTCTCTGATGGTAAAATGTAAACAGGGTTGGTAAAAACAAAGAGTAATAAAAATGATGCTCCTTTGGCAAAAAAATTAGTGAATGTATATATACCAATTGACTTTAAGATGGGGCTTTTCCGCAGATTGATAAAATTGGTGATATTTGACATGCTATGATTTAACTGTCTTATTTTTTAATCCCTTTCACAACAGATGCCACACAGTTTTCGTAGAGGATCTTGCCACCCCAAACTTTTTCCATTCCATATTTGCCAAACCAGTTAACCACCGTACTTATTTTTTGAGGGTGATCGTGCTCAGGAGAAAACATATCAAATGTGTCGAGCACACACAATTCCCTCAATTGATCGTAAGGTAAATTTTCAGGCAAAGTACCGGCAATATCACAAATGGGTAAGAACCGGTTTACAAATTTTCCAATACCGATCCTGGTAAAAAACCTGCTTGTTTTTATAAGCCAGTCAATATTGCTGTCTATTTTTTTATGAAGTTTTTCATGCGACATTTTTTTTGTAAATGGCCGGAAAATATATTTGGCATGAAGCCAGGTCCACATTCCATTTACCCCATAAAAATCCACTACAACTTCTGCACCGGGCTTTGCCATTTCGATCAATGATCTTACTGATCTTTCAAAATCCGGCGTATGCTGTAATACACCGATGCATATCACTTTGTCAAACTGGTTTTTTTCGAAAGGCATTTCATAAATACTGGCCTGGAAAAGATGAAGTCTTTCATTTGGCCCATTGTTCTTATAATTGGCTTCTACAGCATTTGAATAATCAACTGAATATAAATTGCCTTTTGTATGATCCAAGATTATTTGAGAAAACCGGCCGGCCCCTGATCCTACTTCCAGTATATTTTTGCCTTCCAGGTTTTCTTTATCCCAACTTGTTTCTGCAAAAAAGCGCACTTTACTCATATCGAGGCTACTGGCTTTATCAACCTGTGTACCTGCAAATTTGTTCCACTGGAAACCAAAATTCTCTGTATAATTATCATCTGTAACGATCCGGAAGGCTCCATTTTTCAGTGGGAAAATATTACTTCCTTCTGCCTGAAGACCAACAGCTGTTTCAGTCAATGGTTTTTTAGTATATGGATCCTGTAAACGGATATTTCCTGTATGCACTTTTTCTTATTTAATGATTTTAACCTCACCCCAACCCCTCTCCAAAGGAGAGGGGCTTGAAAATCTCTCCTGTTATGTAATTCAGATCAATATAGAATTTGTTCTCTAATGATAAGGTTATTTTATTATTTTTTTGAGGTAATCGCCGTAACCACTTTTGGTTAATCCCACTGCCAGTTTTTCCAATTGCTCTTTATTGATAAAACCCTGTCTGTAAGCGATCTCTTCGAGGCAACCGATTTTTAATCCTTGTCTTTTTTCAATCACTCTTACATATTCACTTGCATCATGAAGTGAATCGAATGTACCCGTATCCAGCCAGGCAAATCCCCTGTCCAATACCGCCACTTTAAGATTTTTATTTTCAAGGTATGTCCTGTTTACATCTGTAATTTCATATTCTCCCCTTGGGCTTGGCTTGATATTTTTTGCGATCCCCACAACATCATTGTTATAAAAATACAGTCCCGGTACTGCATAATTGCTTTTGGGATGTTCCGGTTTTTCTTCTATACTCAATGCATTGTAATCTTTATCAAATTCTACCACGCCATATCTTTCAGGGTCACTTACGGCATATGCAAATATTACGGCACCTGTGGGATCGGCGGAATCCTTTAATAGTTTTCCAAAGCGGCTTCCATAAAAAATATTGTCTCCCAAAACCAGGGCCACGCTGTCTTTTCCAATGAATTTTTCACCAATAACAAATGCCTGTGCCAGGCCATTGGGCACTTCCTGTTTGGCATACACGATGTTACAGCCCCACTGGCTTCCGTCACCCAATAACCTTACAAATTGTTGCTGATCGTCGGGTGTGGTAATGATCAGTATATCCTTTATCCCTGCCAGCATCAGTGTGCTCAACGGGTAATAGATCATTGGTTTATCATAAATCGGCATCAGTTGTTTGCTGATCCCCATGGTGATGGGATACAACCTGGTTCCGGAGCCACCTGCGAGAATAATACCCTTCATTTGTTTAAAAAGTTTAGATTGGTTTAGAAGTTTAGGGTTTAGGGTTTAGGGTTGAACGTTTCAAGCTACTTAAAGCTTTTGTAATTTGTTCAATTTTTAATCTTGCAAATTCTAGTTCTTCCCCTGACATAAACATTAGTTCTTTACTTATTATTAATTGATTCAGCAATTCCATTGTACTTGAAAAAGCCATTGTATAAAAATGTGATTGATCTTTCTTACTTATTCTACTACTTCCTTCCGCTATATTACTACAAATTGAAATGGCAGCTCTTCTCATTTGAGATGTTATACCAAACCTTTCAGCATCAGGAAATTTCTTTGTCAATTGATAAATATATACACAGAGATATTTAGCCAATTTCCAAACTTCTAACCGTTCAAATGAATATTGATGCATTTTACAGAAAGATATTTGAATTCCTAAACTAAACCTTCTAAACCCTAAACCTTAGTACTCAAAAACACGAATTGTATCAGAATTCTCTTGTAAACTGATAAGCATTCCAAACAAATATCCCCTAAACCTGCTTCCCATACTGTTTCTCATAATACCGCTGATAATTCCCGCTGGTTACATCCTGCAGCCATTCTGCATTAGCCAGGTACCAGTCGATCGTTTTTGAAATACCTTCTTCAAACTGCAATGATGGCATCCAACCCAATTCTACTTTTAATTTTGTTGCATCAATGGCGTATCTAAGATCATGGCCGGCACGATCTGTAACATATGTGATCAGTTTTTCATTGCTTCCTTTTTCTCTTCCCAGTTTTTCATCCATCTGCCTGCAAAGTTCTTTTACCAAATCAATATTTGTCCACTCGTTGTGGCCGCCGATATTATAGGTTTCACCGATCCTGCCTTTGTGAAATATTACATCGATGGCACGTACATGATCTTCCACATATAACCAATCCCGCACATTTTCACCTTTGCCGTAGATAGGTAACGGTTTATTGTTGATGATATTATGAATACAGAGTGGAATCAGTTTTTCAGGGAAATGAAACGGGCCATAATTGTTTGAACAATTGGAAATTTTAACTGGTAATTTATATGTGTGGTGATATGCCCGTACAAAATGATCCGATGATGCTTTGGAAGCTGAATAAGGACTGCGGGGGTCATACGCTGTTTCTTCAGTAAAAAATCCCTCTTCACCCAAAGACCCATATACTTCATCGGTTGAAATGTGATAGAATATTTTACCAGCCATATTGTCTTTCCAATGTTCTTTGGCAACCTGTAATAAAGTAACAGTTCCGATGACATTGGTGTTGACAAATGCCAGCGGATCAGTAATGGACCTATCCACATGACTTTCGGCAGCACAATGCAACACAGCACTGAAATCATATTTTTCAAAAAGGATTTTTACAAATGGCATATCTGTAATATCCCCTTTTACAAATTCATAATTAGGAGCATTTTCAATGTCTTTCAGGTTCTCAAGATTACCTGCATAAGTTAACATGTCAAGGTTTATGATCCTGTAATCCGGGTATTTGGTAACAAAAAGCCGTGTTAAATGTGAACCAATAAATCCGGCTCCACCTGTTATCAATAATGTCATTTTTGTAGTCATAGTTAATTTCATATTTCATTTAAACGGCTGCAAATTATTCTTTTATTTTTTTGCAATATAAAAAAGGTCTGTTTGTATTTTTTATCAGCCAATTGCCCCTTTTGATCTTTTCGCTACCAGCTCTTTGTATTCTTTTATATACAGTTCATAAATATTGTACCGGTCATAATAGGTAACCATGTCGTGCTGAAGTTTTAAAGCCAATTGGCTCATAAATTTTTTATTCTTTAAAGCGAAACAAACGGCTTCATACAGCGCTCCTTCATCCTGCGATGTATGAAGGATACCATTGACCTTGTGTGTTACGATCTCATTGTTACCCACGATATCGCTGCATACCACGGGACATTTCATGGCTCCCGCCTGCATGATCACATTGGGAAAACCTTCCCGGTAAGAAGGAAAAACAAATAAGGTTGCTATGGAAAGATAGTATTCCACTTCATCCGTCCAATCAATATGTACGATCCGTTTATGATCTCTGATCGTATTGATCGTAACTTCATTTAACGGGTCAAGGTCGGCTTCCTGCGGGCCAAGCAAAACCAGTTTAACCTGTGGAAATTCATGCTGCAGGCGGACAAAAGCCGCAACCAGTTCCTCAACTCCTTTGTCTTTAACCATCCGGCCGGCAAATAATAATATTTGGTCGTTATCGGAATAATCTACTGTTTTTTTAATTTCCTCCAGGCGGTTTTTATCAATTACAACCGGGTTGAATCTTTCAAGATCAATGCCGTTGGTAGAACCCCTTCCGATCACTTTGGTTTTGGCAGCAGAAACCATTTTTGTCCGGATCATATATTCCATCGATTTATGGCTATTGGGCCAGACATCGGTTGCAAATTTAAAACTCAATATTTCAGCCTGCCTGATGAGCCACCCTTTAAATCCTTTTTTAACCGGTGACACAAGCCCGGCCATTGTTTGTATCCGAACCGGCACACCGGCAAAATAACCGGCAATGGGGCCCGCCAGGTTTGCTTTCAGGTTTTCTGTGTGAATGATATGCGGCTTTATCTTCTTAAAAATGCGGTATAATTTGTAAATAGACCGGATATCTGAAAGGGGCGATAATTTACGGGTGAGATTTACTTCAATGTGCCGGCATCCTTCCAATGCTATAACTCCCGGCAATTCCCAACCGGCAGAACTGATCATCGTTACGTCAAACCCGTGTTCACTCATATACTTTGGTTGACCGCGTGTTGAAACTTTCAATGCCATGGAACCCGCTGTCATCCTTACCAACCTGTATTTCATCTGGCTTATGCTATTTTCGTTTTGCAAGAAGCGTAAAAATAACTCAAATTTGCTTAAAAGGTTTTGGTCATTGCGAGGAACGAAGCAATCTGGTTCATGGATCAGACCATTAATTTAGAATACTTCGTTCCTCGCAATTACTAAATTTAATATATAATTGATGTATAAAGAAATTATAGACTGGATAGACATCATTCTTGTACCCGCTTACTTCTTTGTTTTTTTATTGGTGCTGTTGTATATTAAAAAAAGAAATCCTCAGAATATACTCATTCAGAAATACCTGGTCAAGGGATTTATATTTAAAGTAGCCTGTGCCATTTTTTACGCATTGCTGATACATTTTTATTATGGTTTTGGAGACAGCCTCAGTTATTTTAAAGACGCCATTTATTTAAAACACCAGATAAGTACCGGTGCTGAAAGCTTCAAGGTTTTATTTGATAACCATAAAACGATCAGGGAAAACTATCCCATTGTAGCGGGGGGCGGGGATCCCGGGCTTACAGTAGAAAAAGTTGCGCTGTTATTATCCTATATTTCTTTTTCAAGATACCTGGTAGTAACCTTGTTTTTTGCAGCCATTGCTTATTCCGGTATGTTTAAAATGCTGCAAACCTTTCATGACATCATGCCGGGCTGGCACAAACGGATCGCACTGATCATTTTATTCTTTCCTTCTATCAGTGTTTTTGGCTCGGGTGTATTAAAAGATACATTGTGTATGGCTTCATTGGGCTGGTTGTTATACTGCAGCCACCAGTTAATTGTAAAAAAACATTTCAGGCTTAAATATTTTTTCATCCTGGCGCTGTGTGTTGCCGTCATCAGCATCATAAAGATCTACATCATCATTGCTTTCATTGTACCTTACATTTTATACATGCTTTTATTGCTTGTTAAAAAGATACGAAGCAATTTTATCCGCCGCATTGTATTGCCTTTTTTGCTGTTGACAGTTACAGGCTTGTATATTTTTTATTCGAATGAAATTGATGACAAACTGGGTTACTATGCGGTTGATAAATTATTTGAAAATGTAAAAGAGTTGTCAACTTCTTATTTATCCAGTGAATCTGCAGATACAGAAGCTACTTTTGACCTTGGCAGTTTTGAACCAAGTATCAGCGGATTCATTGTGATGATGCCAGCGGGAATCACGGCAGCTATTTTCCGCCCGTTTATCTGGGAGGCAAAAAAATTCATCATCATATTCAGTGCAATGGAGAGCCTGTTCTTATTGTGGTTAACTTTATATGTAATGTATAAAACAGGATTGAAAGGTTTTATAGGTGGTATATTAAATAATCCGTTTACATTTCTATGCTTAACATATGCCTTGTTGTTTGGAGCACTTATCGGTTTGTCTACATACAATTTTGGTACCCTGGCCCGGTACAGGATACCGTTAATACCATTCTATACTATGGGATTACTGAATATTTTGTATTGCTACCAGAAAACTATCCTTCAAAAGCCTGTTGAAAATATTTCTTAATAATAGATATATCAAACGCTGCGGCCCGCTTTGCAACTTTTCCAGTTAATCTGTTTCTAAGAGCTGTATCGCTCATCATTTTATACATAGCCGATGCCATTACGGGTGCATTTCCAACAGGCGTTAACATTCCAAATTCCTCTTCACTGAAATGATCATTAACTAGCTGGTTTGGATCTGTTGAAGGAGCAAGCATTTCCCTCGGCCCCGACAAGCAATCGGTTGATATCACCGGCTTACCGCATGCCAGGGCTTCTAAAAGTACATTTGGAAAACCCTCCACATCAGAACTTAAAATAAATGCATCGCATTTGTGAATGTATTTGAACGGGTTGTTATCACGCCCGCAAAATATAACCTTATCATGCAATTTCAATGCAGATACTTTTTGTTCCAGAAGGCCCCTCAACGGGCCATCACCAACCAAAAGCAATTTACAATTCTGCTCTTTTAACAATGCAAATGCATCCAGCAACAATGGAAAATTTTTTTCGTGCCTGAAATTACCAACTGCAATAAAATGAAACACATCTTTTGATAAAGAATAATTTATTGGCTGGGTCATCTTAGACTGAAGGTCACGAATATCGATCGGGTTATAAATCACATCGATCGGTGTTCTAACCTGCAGGTGGTCCCGAAGGTCGTCTTTGATCGCCCGGGCATTTGCCAGCACAAGATCAGCCCGGTTGTATGAAGCACTGATCAGGAACCTTGTAATGATCCTTGTCAGCGTGGATTTTGTTTTGAGCATAGTTGTTTCATGGGTCCTTTCACACATGACCACCCTGCCTTTATAACCCCAACAGCTACGCATAAGTGCATTGATATAACATGGCCTGTTCAAAAAAGAAACACTATGAGTAATGGCATGTCTTTTACAATATTTACTTACCCGGAAAGATAACCAGGGCAATTTCAACAGCATGGTCATTTGCCCGTCGTTTTCAGATTGTTTGAGATCAAGGATCTTTATGCCCTCCGGAATATCGTATTCTATTACATGGCTGTACAAAGCAAGGTGTATATCAAAGTCATCCTTCAAATGGCTTAAAAGCTGCGACACAACTCTTTCTGCACCACCTGACCTGAGCGAATTTATAAATATCAGTAAACCTGGTTTCATGCTATTATATCAGCAATCTTTTATTTTTTTAAGATTCGGCAAAGATAATGGTTAGCTGCTATCTTAGTGGTCAGGCGTTAGCTTAGTGGTCAGGCGACTAAAGTCGCCAGACCACTTTCTCAAGTCTTAGGCGACTTTAGTCGCCAGGCATCTTATAAAATTTATTTTTCCCCGCATCCGCATGACAATCTCCGTTAAACCCATTTTGAAAACTTACACCCGGCTTTGCATAGAACCTGTTGTTATAAAAAGTAGTATGGCCTGCCATTCCCGCAACTTTGTCACTTAACTTAAACCCCTTTTTGCAATAATTATAAAAGGTACAGTTGGATACATGCAGCATTTCCGGATTATCAAACGCACAGTTCTTTGCATGGCCTGCCAGGTAATAACTGGCTGTGGTATATGCCTTGAATATACAGCTATCAACCTCTACCGAGGTGGCTTCAACGCCCAGTTGATAGGTGCCGTCGTACATTTTTTTTCCTTTATAATTTTCATCAAACAGGCAGCGTTTAAATTTAACTCCATCGATTTTATTCCCGGCGCTGTACCATACCAATACAGTTCCATAAAATTTACAGTCTTCAAAACGATGGGAGGCGGCATCTGCAAATACGGAATAATATCCGGGTGAAGCTGCAATACAATTTTTAAAAAAAATATTTGATGAAAGCGATTTGCTGCCGGAAGCAATCGCTGAACCGATGTTATTTTCCATGAGGCAATTAAAAAAATACCCGTCGCGGCAAAAACTGTTGTTCTCAACTTCAATATCAATACCGGCTGCCGGAGATTCGTGCACAGTGCCCCGGCCGGCATTGGAAAATTCTGAATTCGTAACCCTGATGTTTTGTCCGCCCAACCAGCTCAATCCATTTCGGCCGCTGTATTTTACCTTACATTGATCTATGCCAATGTTGAAGGTTTTTAATTCCTGGCCGATATTGGCAATATATATTCCGTCGCAGGCAAAATTTTCAATGAAACAATTCTTCAAAGTTATGTCATGGGAATCCAACACATAAATTCCGTAATGGATCAGTTCGTAGGCATTGCGCCCGGATCCCCAGTTTCCCCCGAATGAAAAATTGGGCGAATTCCCATTCAGCTTTAATCCGGAAATTTGAATATGGCTACAGTTGGATAAAAAAAGTACGATGCCTGCATTTGAAGCATAGCGTGCATATTCTGACTTTACATTGATGTCTTTTATTTGATGTTTAAAGGCCTTGCCTGTATTGGGTGAGAAAGTGCCGATCCGAAGGCTGTCACGGTTTTTTAAAACAGCCCCGGGCTTTCCTTCAATGATCAGGTCATGGCAACCCTCCAGGTCAAGAACATATTCTCCAACATATGCAATGCCATTCTTATCTATATCATTACCTGAAAATTTTTGCCGGCCAACAATATAAATTCCTTTTGGAATGATCAGTTTCCCATGCCCTTTCCTGTTTCTGAAAAATGCAGATGCTTTTACAAAAGCGTCGTGGTCATCCGCATTTCCGTTCCCTTTTGCACCAAAATCTTTTATTGATTTGGTGACATTTTTTTGTGCACCGGAGTAAAAAGAAGTTGTTAGTATAAGAAGTAATAAAAAAAATGTTTTCATTAGAAATATTTGTGCCCGCAGATACTCGCTGATTTGTTCCGCAGATTATAGAAGAAAACAAATGAAATCTATTATTCTTTCAGCAAAATCTGCGGGTTTAGATCTGTGCAGATCTGCGGAAAATAATTTACTTCAATGATTCAAATAACTTATCCCATTCTTTCATAATAACATCCACATTAAATCGCTTTAATGCAGTCTCCCTTATTTTCTTTTTGTCAAAATCAAAATTAAGCGCCTGCTGTATTGCTTCAGCAAATGCTTTTTCATCATTGCCTTCAACCAAAATACCATTCTCAAAGTTCACGATCTGTTCAGCAATGCCACCGGGTGCATTAAAAGCAACCACAGGAATGCCGGCTGCCGTTGCTTCCAGCATGGCATTGGGAAATCCTTCATAATAAGAACCCATTAAAAAAAGGTCGGGAGAAGGCACTTCCTTATAAGGCAATGCCCTGCTTCCGGTTAAGAAAACATGATGCTGCAGAGACAATCCATTGATCAATTCCTGTAATTGATTGCGCATTTCTCCTTCACCGATGATGATAAAACGATATGGAATTTTAAGAAAAGAGACTGCCCGTATCAAACGATCAAGTCCTTTTTCCTTTGAAAGACGGGCAACCGTAATGAGTTTTACAAAAGCTGCGGGGCTATTGGTTTCCTCTGCCAATTCCGGTTGAATGACTGCGTTTTGAATAATGCGGGTTTTTTCTTTCCGGATATTGTAATTGGATACAAGGTCATTCTGCATATATTTTGACTGGCAAATGATCACATCAATGTTTTTATAAAACACCCGTAAAAGCCAATGATAAACTATAGGGTTCCAGCTTCTTTGTGTATTGATGCTGACAATGCTTGATTCCCTGGCTATAATTTTAATACGCTTTGGATACAACCACTTAAATATACCAAAGTATAAATTGAGGTGATTGGCTGTTGAGAGAATGATATCCGGCCTGGTCTTCCTGGAAAGTTTTAATATCTGAAACAATGATTTTCGGACATTTACAATTTGCAGGTCTATGAGTTTTACATACGGGTTTGTTATCCGGAAAAATTGGTTTGCATTGTTAAGCACGGCCAGCGTTACATCGTATTTGGATGTATCAACATTGTTTGCAATGATAGCCGTATTCCTTTCCAGTCCGCCGCATTCAAGTGTTGGGACAACAATCAATAATTTTACTTTGGAGACAGGAGGTATCAAATACTGTTGTTTTGTCTGTAAAAAAATAACCTTTCAACTATTTACCCGGTAATGATAAAATTAGCTTCATTTTTTTTGAAATACATATTCATTGCATCCCATACCTCCACCACATGTTTTTAAATTTTTGAGTTCATATCCTTTATTGTAAAAGAAATGGAATATTTCTTCCGGTCTTGAAACTTCAAAAGGATATCCACCGATCCAGTCTATAATATCATAATAATGACTCATCCCTCTTTCCCTTGAGCTGGTCCAGTAACGTACATAACGCATCGGTCGTAACAGAACCATGTTACCTAAAAAGCTAATAAGTTCACGGCTGCCCATTACAATAAAAGCATACATATTTTTCAAGGGCCGTGGCAGGCGGTTATACATTTTTTTGTGAAAGGTCCATATTTTACTCATCATGCCCTGGTCGTTGTAAAGCGAGATGAATAATATGCCTTTATCTGCAATTAGTGCATCCACATTTGCCAGGGCCTGCCACATACTTCCTGTATGATGCAATACGCCCCAGGAATATACAATATCATATTTTCCAAGGCTGTTTAAATAAGAAGTATCCAAAACCGAAGCCTGGTCTACTTTCCAGCCAGGATCATTTGGAAAATATCGTTCCTTAAGCTCACGGGTACATGCAAATGATTGCGGATCATAATCGAAAGAATGCACAACAGCACCCTGTCGGCGTGCAGCAAGACTGAATAACCCGCTTCCTGATCCTATATCAATAAAACGTTTCCCGGTTACATCGCCAACATAAGAAATCAGGGATTGCTCTGCTTTCTTAATTCTCTCTTCATTCAATAAGGAAAGAAAATTCTTCCAGTTTCTTCCAAATTCAAATCTTTTGCCTGATTTTATTTCTGCCTGGTGATCACTTACCATATTGCGTTAGATTCTTAATATTAAAATTTATACCAGCTGTAACTTTAAAAAGGTTGTTTAAAATAAACAACAATCCAATATAAATAAACGGAATTATAAAAAGTGCTTCTTTAAACAAAAAGAATGACCCGATGAATAGGGGTAAATTTAATAAAATGATCTTTAAAAGCTGTTTTAAAAAAAATTTATATTCTATATAAGGCATGATCCATTTCATAAGAAATATGCAAATGAATGAAAAATAAAAATAGTTTACCAGTAAAATCGACCATACAAACCCGTTCAACCCAAACATTTTTGTACAGGCGAATGTGCACAGCAGAATAAAAACATTGAATCCCACCTGGAAATAAAATGATTCATTTACTTTTTTGACCGAGATGAGGAGCCTGCTTAAAAAAGTATTGATGGCCATACAGGGAAGCAGGAAAATAAAATATTTGATGAACAATACCACACCTACCGCCGATTCTTTTGTAAAAGTTCCACGTACAAATAAGATATTTACGATCGTATCAGCATAAAGCCAGCTTAAAAAACAGATGGGGATCACCAGGAACATCAGAAAGTTCAGGCTATCCATGAAAATCCTGTTCATCTGTTCATACATCTTTTTGGCAGCCAGTTCATTGAATTTTATACCTGCAACCGCTGCCACCTGTGCCACAACAAAAGTATTCGGAACATTTACGATCTGCATTCCATAATTGTAAGCAGAATAAACACCTGTGGCGAGGCTGCTTAATAACAGGATGATCCCGTAATTATATGCCACAGTTGTAAGATTCCCCAACTGAACAGAAACCAGGTTCCTTTTTACTGTTTTGGAAAGTTTTAATATTGAAAAACTGAAATGCCATTTCAACCTGGTCTTCATAAAAACCAGCAACAAAATTATGTTGAGCAAATAACCTGTGATCATTCCTGCAAGTACAGCGTTGATTCCAACTGAATGTTGAAACAGCAACAGCGATCCCAATGCAAACAGTTGTGCGATCCCATTCCCCACCAGGGGTGCAGTAAAATATTTTAAGGTGGTGAGAACCGATCCGAGGTAATTGGATAAAATGATCATCAATGGCAACCCGCTTCCTAAAAGCAACAATGAAGAATGATTGGAAAGATTATGCGTACTGAATGATGAAATGCTGCTGAACAGCGGAACCGAAAAAAAGAAGAGTAATAAGAAGATCAGGATTCCGGCCAACAAATATAAAAAACCGAAAAAATTATAGAATTGCATGGATTCATTAAAGCCCTTTTCCACCTTCAGGTGCATCCCCTCGGGGATGATAACTGCCAGGTCCATTCCATTGATAAATCCCGCAATCAAAGTAATGGTTGCTATAATATAAAAATAAAGGTCTGTATCAATACTTACTCCAAAATACCAGGCTATCACAATACTATTTAAAAACATGATCGCTTTTACAATTGCATTCAGGCCTGTAGAAAATACGATCCCTTTCTTATAAGATTCTGTTTTTAACATCTAAATATTATTCCTGTTATAGATCAATATTGAAGCGGTCATACTTGAATAAAATCCCTGCAACGACTCTAATTACTTTGCTTGATATTGTCTTTATGAATGGCAATGTAATCATCCAATCCCGCCATTGTTTTATTTGAACTGCTTAATAAAGTAAGTTCGTATCCTAAATCCTGTAAAAGATCTACACTTAGTTTTTGAACACCGGGCAGGTGGCAATCGTGGGTTGCCAGCAGAATATTAGGCTTGTATTTTGCCAATGTTTCCCTTGCTCCACGCAATACATCATATTCTGCTCCCTCAACATCAATTTTTATAACATCGGGTATCTTATACCCCGCTTTCATTAACCCGTCAACTGAAAAGCATTTTACCAAAAGGCTTTTTGAAGAAACGTTTTCTACTTTTGAGTTTATATAAGTATTGCCCTCTATTGCCTTGTCATTGTTTGAAAATGCCACTTCCTTTTCGGAATCTGAAATTGCATAAGGCAGCAGCTCGATGCTTTTATATATCATCCGCTTTTCATTCAGCTTCAAATGGCTTTTAAAAACCTCAATGTTTGCCGGCATTGGTTCAAAACTATAGATCTTCCCGGTGCTGATATAAAGATTGGCAATAAAGGCATAATAACCAACATTGGCACCCAGGTCGTAAAAAACAGTATCTGATTTCATCCATGAACAAAAAATATCCAGGGTGCTTTTGTCTTCATAATCACCGGTAATATATTCATAATTATAATTCGTACTCCATTTATAACCTTTCAAAGGCTTGCCGAAAATGGTTATGAATTTTCTTTTAAAAACATACCGCCGGATCTGAATGAAAAGGAAAAGAAGCCTGTTCTTAATAGTCATCTGGTATTCCTGTGTTTTTTTCTGCCCCGGGGTTTTCCTGAGCAGTTTTGTATGAAAAATGTATCATCAGTTGCAAAACTCCCGCAAAAATATGGTTTATTGTTTCAGAATCAATCTTTACAAAGAGATGACATCTTTTAAAAGCAAAGATGTCATCTCCGGTTTCTTACCTTTGCCACTATGCATTACGCTTCGGTAGAAAATATCAGTAAATCCTTTGGGATCAGAACGCTTTTTAAGAACATTACCATCAACATTGAGGAAGGAGATAAAATTGCCCTTGTTGCCCGAAATGGCAGCGGCAAAAGTACGCTCATGAAGATCATTGCCGGACTGGATACGGCCGATTCAGGGACCGTTTGGGTGCACAAGGATATCAAGACCGTTATGCTGCAGCAGGACAATGATTTCGACGGCAATAAAACGATTTGGGACAATGTATTGCGTTTAGACAATCCTGTTGTGAAAGTTGTTAAAGAATATGAACAGTTTTTAGAGAACGGATCGGATGACCATGACAAACTCGGCATCCTGATGGCCAGCCTGGATGACCTCAATGCCTGGAGTTTTGAAAGCGACCTGAAACAGATCCTCGGTAAACTGAACCTCCATCACCTGAATGAAAAAGTGGGCAACCTCAGCGGCGGGCAAAAGAAAAGGGTGGCGCTGGCACAGGCATTGATAGAAGCTCAACTCCATGAAGGCCGTTGCCTGCTCATCCTGGATGAGCCTACCAACCACCTCGACGTTTCCATGATAGAATGGCTGGAAGAATATTTAAGTGCGCAAAAGATAACCTTACTACTGGTTACACATGACCGTTATTTCCTGGATGCCGTTAGCAACGAGATCATAGAAATAGACGAAGAAAAGGTTTTTGTGTACAAAGGCGATTATGATTATTTCCTGGAACAGAAAAGCCTGAGGCTGGAAGTACAGCAAAGTGAATTACAAAAAGACAAAAATATCTTCCGCAAAGAACTGGAGTGGATGCGCAAGCAGCCGAAAGCTCGTACCACAAAAAGCAAGAGCAGGCAGGACGCTTTTGCAGAAGTGGAAGACCGGGTTAAGCAACAGAAAGATATTGCAGAAGTGAGCCTGCAGGTAAAAATGACAAGACTTGGCGGCAAGATACTTGAGTTGAAAAAAGTAAATAAAAGTTATGGTCCGTTGACCATCATGAAAGGCTTTGATTATACTTTCAAAAAAGGAGAACGCATTGGAGTGGTGGGCAAGAATGGAGTAGGCAAATCAACTTTCTTAAAAATTGCCCTGCAACTGGAACAGCCCGACAGCGGAAAAATAAATCATGGCGATACGGTTGTGTTTGGCAATTTCAGCCAGGACGGGTTGCAGTATAAAGAAGACAAGCGTGCCATTGAATATGTAAAATCGATGGCTGAATTTTTTCCGTTGAATGATGGCACTAAAATTTCTGCCAGCCAGTTCATGGAAAAATTTGGCTTTTCTGCCGAACAACAATTCACCATGCTGAGTAAATTAAGCGGTGGTGAAAAACGCCGCCTGCATTTAATGAGCATCCTGTTCTTAAACCCGAATTTTTTGGTGCTGGATGAGCCTACCAATGACCTAGACCTGCAGACTTTGCGGACACTGGAAGAATTTTTAATGGATTTTCCCGGTTGCATATTGATCGTTAGTCATGACCGTTATTTTATGGACCGGATGGTAGATCACTTATTTGCTTTTGAAGGCGATGGCGTGATCAGGGATTTCCCTGGTAACTATTCACAATACCGCGAAGCCATGGCAAAGGGATTGCTGACAAATAAAGAGCAGCAGATCATGAAACCGGTTGTTGAAACAGAGCAACATCCAGCGTCAACAACCCGCAACTTGCAACCTGTAAACACGCTGCAGAAAAAACTTTCTTTCAAAGAAAAATTCGAACTGGAAACGCTGGAAAAAGAAATGCCCCCTTTGCAAGAAGAAAAAAAACTACTCGAAGAAAAAATGAATGGCAACATCGCTTACGATGAATTGCAAAAAGCTGCTGACCGTATCAGTAAGATCATTGAAGACCTGGATGCAAAGGAAATGAGGTGGCTGGAACTGAGTGAACGGGTTTAATAGTTTGAATTTTGAGGTTCGAAGTTTGAAGTTAAGCCATGCAACCAACTTCTAACATCATGCTTCTCCTAAAGAGTATACAGTCTTTCGTACAAACTTCAAATAGTTGTTATTATTTTAATGCAGACCTGCCCAATTGAAGTAATTCATCTGCCCCCATGAATCCATCGGCACTGGCGACTACATTGCCTTCTTTATTGATGAACAATAATGTTGGATAACCCGAAATTCTGTGTTTTTCGGCGAGTATTTCCCCATCACCCGTTTCGCCATCAAGGGTAACATTGATAAAATTGGTATTGAAATATTTACCAACACGGCTGTCTGAAAAAGTAGTGCTTTTTAATCTTTTGCAGGGGCCGCACCAGGTAGCATAAATGTCAAGAAAAATGATCTTGTTTTCTTTGTTGGCTTTTTCCATGGCTTCTTTCCAGCTACCCATGTAAAACTGTATCCCGGATTTTTTATCGGCC